>CANOID010000078.1 GCA_947565985.1 uncultured Lachnoclostridium sp. | reverse complement strand
AAGGAATGAAACATAAAAGTTTTATTTATAACTTTTTATAAGTTTTCAGTAACGGTATCTATAATGGCAGATTTATCAGCTATCAGTGCATTATCATCTCTTAGTGAAAGAGATTTATACTATCAGTATTTAATAAACCATAACTCAACAAGCACTATGCTTAATGCTATGTCAGGGAATTATTCAGATTCTTCAGATGGCACCAGCTTGTCAGGAATTATGGGTGCAGTCAGTCAGGCATATTCGTCTTCTGGGCTTTCTTCAGTTTTAGGTTCAGCTTTTGGAATGTCAGACAGTGGAGATATAAGTTCACTTGGTGCTATTTCAAACTTTTCATCTATCCTTAAGTTATATCTTAACTCTGAGATAAGTGAAGCAGCTTCTATGGCGGAAAAACTTTCAGACTCATTGGAAAAGGCAGACGAAGCAGGCGAGTCTTTAACTAATTCATATAAAACCGTACAGGAGATATACCAGTATTTCGCAGACAAGTCCTCGTCAGCGGCACAAGCACTTAATAAAAATGCTGTGGTTTCTTCTTCACAGGCATCAACTTCTGCACAAACACAGTCACAGACTGCGGCAATAGACAATTTTGACTTTGACAGCTACACAGACAATATTGAAAAGCAGATTGAAAGCAGTATTAGTGCAACAATAGCATCTACAGGAATTAGCATGATTTAGATGTGGAACTAAATCTTAATTAAAAAGTAATATAAAAGTAATATATATATTATAAAAATGACATAAAAAGATGGTAAGATAAGTAATTGGAAAATTTATCTTGCCATCTTTTGCCTTAATTGGTAATTAGATGTTAAGATTCATAAAATTGTACTTGGCTTTATATTTAATAAAAGTTCCTATTATTATATCTGTTGTTATATATATAATAATTAATAGGGATGGAACTGTCCTCAATGGCATTTCGTATGCATTATAGTAATTAATATTAATTTGCCATATGCACAGCAGGAAAAGCGTTACAATGAAGCCACCATATTCATTTTTGTATTTTTGTATAGTAAAATTGTATTTTTTGGCTGTATATATAAGTATAAAGTCTTCTGTACCATCCTGCATAGTCTGGCGTGTGCTGCCATTAAGTCCTAGTATTATAGGAGTAAAAAATGATGCTAAAAAAATATACAGCGAAGTAGCTTGCATTGGATAATATATTATTATAAGGAGTACAAGCAGAATGCATTTTGAATATTTTAATCCTGTATATCTGCTTATTAAAGATAATTCCTTATTAATTTTTTTACTATTTGACATATTATACTCCAATCTGGTATCTTTATGTAGTTGTGAACAATAACAATATAGTATGATGCCATGGTCAAACACCGACAAGAAGCAGATTTGCTTGCAAATATGCGAGATTAGAGGTGTTGGCAGGATTGCGGGAATTGCATGGCAATGTAGCAATCCGTGGCATCAGTTGGGGCAAAATACCTTTTGACCCCAACATCATAGTATGCAATTATTATAAAACATATAGAGGTTTTAGTCAAAAATGAAAAATTTGCTTTTAAATTCGGGATAAATGGTATATAATGATAGAGTGTATGTTTAAATTTGTTTAACTTTGGAAAAAATAGAGTAGTAAGTTGCGTTGAAAGGAGAAAATAAATGGCAGGCAGTGATATCGGAATTGATCTGGGTACAGCTAATGTACTTGTTTATATAAAGGGTAAAGGTGTAGTTTTAAGAGAACCATCAGTAGTTGCATTCGACCGCGATACTAATAAAATAAAAGCCATTGGAGAAGATGCAAGGCTTATGCTAGGACGTACTCCGGGTAATATTGTTGCAGTACGCCCATTGCGACAAGGTGTTATTTCTGACTATACTGTAACTGAAAAGATGTTGCGGTATTTTATTCAGAAGTCATGTGGAAAAACACGTTTCAGAAAACCACGTATTAGTGTTTGTGTTCCAAGTGGCGTTACTGAAGTTGAGAAAAAAGCTGTAGAAGACGCAACATATGAAGCTGGAGCAAGGGAAGTAGCCATTATAGAAGAACCTATAGCCGCCGCTATTGGTGCAGGTATTGATATAGCAAGACCATGTGGCAATATGATTGTAGATATAGGAGGCGGTACTGCTGATATAGCCGTAATTTCACTTGGTGGTACAGTAGTTAGCACATCAATTAAGATTGCTGGTGATGATTTCGATGAAGCCATTGTACGGTATATGCGTAAAACGCATAATCTCCTTATAGGTGAGAGGACAGCAGAAGATATAAAAATTACAATTGGGTCTGCATACAAGCGGCCAGAAGTCATATCTATGGATGTGAGAGGACGTAACCTTGTTACAGGTCTCCCTAAGACAATAACAGTTACATCAGATGAAACCCTTGATGCATTAAAAGAAATAACATCACAGATAGTTGAGGCTGTCCACGCAGTACTTGAAAAGACACCACCAGAGCTTGCAGCAGACGTTTCTGACAGAGGAATTGTGCTGACTGGCGGCGGAAGTCTGTTATATGGTCTTGAGGAGCTTATAGAGGAAAGGACAGGCATTAATACAATGACAGCAGACGACCCAATGACTGCTGTTGCAGTAGGAACTGGAAAATTTGTCGATTTCTTAAGCGGAAAGCGTGACGAACCTAAATAGTAAATGTAACCAATGGTTTGTGTACTGTATTGTCTTATAGCAGTTTTTATAATATAATATAAATAAAATATATTTTTGCGTGGAAAAGGGGAATATAAATGGTTAGAGGGTTATACACTGCGTATACAGGTATGATTAATGAACAAAAAAGACTGGATGTTATATCTAATAACTTAGCCAATTCAGCCACAGTAGGTTATAAGGCTGAAAATGTTACAAGTCAAGCTTTTAAAGATATGATGGCAGTTAAAATAAGAGATGGTTCTAATGCATTCTTAGATGAGCCTATTGGCAATATGAACCTAGGTGTAAAAATAGGTGAAACTTATATAGACTGGGGCCAGGGTTCCTTGAGGGAAACTGGCAATACATATGACATAGCTATACAAGGTGAAGGTTTTTTCCAAATGAGAGTTACATATGCCAATGGAAATGATGAGATAATGTATGCTCGCAATGGACAGTTTACTATGACAAGAGACGGATTTATAGTAGATGCTTATGGAAATCATGTCCAAGGTTCAAGTGGTGATTTACAGATACCATTAAATACTGCAGATGTTGCAATTAAAAATACAGGTGCAGTATTTGCAGATGGTGTGCTTATAGATAGGATTACACTTGTTGATTTTGAAGATTATGACTACCTTGAACTCTATGGTGAAAATATGTTCAGACCAGTGGATGGTGCCACTCAGACAGCGTCTTCTGCTACTATGCTTCAAGGATTTACAGAGCAGTCCAATGCCAATGTTATTGACCAGATGGTTTCTATGATTACAATAACACGTGCATATGAAGCTGGCCAGAAGATGATACAGACACAGGACAATCTTATCGGCAAAGCTGTCAATGAAGTTGGCAAGCTGTAATTTTGAAAGGTGGTTTTATATTATGATGAGGTCGCTTTGGACTGCTGCATCGGGTATGAAAGCCCAGCAGATAAGTCTTGATACTATATCAAATAACCTAGCCAATATTAACACAACTGGCTATAAAAAAGAAACAACAGAATTTCAGTCACTTTTATATCAGACAGTACAGGAAAGAACTCACGACACCAATATTATTGAAAAACCTATTGGTGCACAAGTTGGTCTTGGTGTAAGAGTTTCTGCAATAACCACAGTGTACAATGGCGATGGAGAACTTATTGCAAGCGATGGAGATTTTGATTTTGGTATAAATGGTGATGGGTTTTTTATGGTAGAAATGCCTGATGGCTCCATGTCATATACAAGAAATGGTCATTTTATAATGGCAGTAGATACGAATGGTATGACACTTACAACAGCAGATGGATATCCAGTTCTTGACACTAATGGCAATCATATTACATTTGATATGAATTTTGACCTTACTACACTATATTTTGACAATTTTGGCAATATATTTGCCAAAGGAGAGGATGGAAATCCAGTTTCTTTAAATATTTCGATTGGAATGACACAGTTTAATAATCCTTCTGGTTTGACTAAAATAGGAGACAGTTATCTTGCAGAATCTGCTGCATCAGGTGCTCCAAGAGTTGAAGGGATTGACCCTGCTTTAGACAGAAGCATTGTTAAGCACAAGTATCTTGAACATTCGAGTGTGCAGGCAGTAGATGAAATGGTTGACATGATTGTTACACAGCGTGCTTATGAGATGAATTCAAAAGCAATACAGGCTTCAGATGAGATGCTCCAGCAGGCTAATAATCTTAGGTCATAATTTATAGTATGTAGAAAGGCAGGGTGGTATTATGAGCTCTATATTGGATATATCATCTATATATGGTACATATAATAATTTTAATTCAGTTTCTGGCTCATCCTTACAGAACAAGCTTGATAATATGAGTTCTGAAAGTGATGATAAGAAACTTATGGAAGTTTGCAAAGACTTTGAATCTTACTTTGTGCAAAAGATAATTGAGGAGTCTAAGAAGTCACTTGAGAATGAGGATGAACAGGGTGAGTATATGCAGTATTTTAGCAATATGCTCAATGAGACATATGCTGATGCAGTTGTTGAAGGCGGTGGATTAGGTCTGGCTAGGCAGTTGTATGACTCAATGAAGACGCAATATAATTTATAGTGACTGTGAATAATGAAGCCGCTGCTTTTGGGCAGTGGCTTTATTGAGTTAAGGAAAGGACTGTTTTGTAATGATAGAGGCTGAAGGTTATGTTGACCGCATTACTTTCCGCAATGAGGATAGTGGTTATACTGTATTGTATCTAGTCTCCCCTTCACAAGAAAACAGTGATGAAGATGAGGTATGCTGTGTAGGGTGTTTTTCGTTTGTATCTGAGGGGGAATATCTTGTAGTCAGGGGACAGGAGGTAGTACATAAAACTTATGGTCCGCAGATACAGATGGAAAGTTACGAACAAAAGCAGCCTGATAATGCAATGGCGGTTGAAAAGTACCTTGGCTCTGGTGCTATAAAAGGGATAGGACCTGCACTTGCTTCAAGAATAGTAAAAAAGTTTAAAAAAGATACTTTTAAGATAATTGAGGAAGAACCTGAACGCCTTGCAGAGATTAAAGGTATAAGCATGAAAATGGCTGTAAACATCACAGAGCAGTTTCTTGCAAAAAGACAGATGCGGCAGGCTATGATGTTTTTGCAGGAGTATGGTATAAGCATGAATATGTCTGTTAAAATCTATAAATTTTATAAGAATGACATTTACGATATTCTTAGTAAAAATCCATATAAACTTGCAGAGGATATACAGGGGGTAGGTTTTAAAACGGCTGATTCTATTGCAATAAGAGCAGGATTTTGTAAGGATTCGCAGTTTAGAATACAATCAGGTATTCTATATACTCTACAACAGTCTGGTACAAATGGGCATTGTTATCTTCCAGAAGATGAACTTATAAATATTTCGTCAGAACTTTTAATGTTGGATAGGAAAATGGTTTTAAAAGAAATAGACTTCCTTACAATGAATAGAGAAGTTATAGTACAAAAAATTGCAGATAAGAAAATATTGTATTCTAGTAGGTTGTACTATATGGAACTTGACTGTGCAAGAATGTTGATTGACCTTAATATACATTTTTCAGCCAATATTAGTAAACTTGAAGAAAAGGCAAGGCTTAGTGGGGAGAAACAAGGTTTAGTGCTTGATGATATGCAAAAACATGCAGCCGCAAAGGCTGTGGCAAATGGTGTTTTGATAATTACAGGGGGACCTGGAACAGGCAAGACGACTACGATAAATACTATTTTAGCTCTTTTAGAAGAAGAAGGGCAAGATGTACTTTTAGCAGCTCCTACAGGCAGAGCCGCTAAAAGAATGTCTGAAACTTCTGGAAGAGAAGCACAAACTATACACAGGCTGCTTGAAGTAAATGGCAGCACAAGTGATGATAAAGTTGGTTTGCATTTCGAGAGGAATGAGTTACAGCCAATTGAAGCGGATGCTGTTATAGTAGATGAATTTTCAATGGTGGACATATACCTTCTGCACGCACTGTTAAAGGCACTTGTGCCGGGGACACGCCTTATAATTGCTGGTGATGTAAACCAACTTCCATCCGTGGGTCCCGGAAATGTATTAAAAGATATGATACAGTCAGGATTTTGCAGTATTGTAAAATTAGAGCATATATTCAGACAGGCAGCAGAAAGTGAAATAATAACTAATGCACATAAAATTAATGCAGGGGTGCAGATAAGCCTTGACAATAAAAATATGGATTTCTTTCATCTTGAAAGGGACAATCCACAAGATGTTATAAATGTTATAATACAGCTTATTATGAAAAATCTTCCTCCGTATGTGAATGCATCTCCATACGATATACAGGTGCTTACCCCAGTGAGAAAAGGACTACTTGGTGTAGAAAACCTTAATAGAGTTTTACAAGGATATATGAATATAAAATCCCCTGATAAGCGTGAAAAGGAATTTCATGGTGTACTTTTTAGGGAAAATGACAAAGTAATGCAGGTTAAAAACAATTATCAAGCTAAGTGGTCTAAAAAAAACAGATATGGTGATGTATATGAGGAAGGTACGGGTGTATTTAATGGGGATATAGGAATTATAAAATGCATATTAGATATAGAAGAAAGTGTTATAGTTGAATTTGAAGAAGGAAAGCTTGCCAGTTATGATTTTAGTGAAATGGATGAATTAGAGCCTGCATATGCTGTAACAATTCATAAGTCACAGGGAAGTGAATATCCGGCGGTAATTATTCCAATACTCGGCGGTCCAAAGATGCTTTTACACAGAAATCTTTTATATACAGCGGTGACACGTGCAAAAAAATGCGTAACACTTGTTGGAAGCAAGGATGTTATATATCAAATGATAAAAAATGTCAATGAACAGAAGCGTTATTCTAGTTTGTGCCAACGCATAGTGGAAATGGAGGACAGTGATACTAAATAGCATACTTAAAAGTGCAGGACAGCATATAATAGGAATTGTATATCCAGAGAGATGCCCACTTTGTGACATACCAATGTATACTGGAAATACTGGCAGCATTTGTCAAAAGTGTAATATAAGGGTAGAATATGTTGGGGATTCTTTCTGTATGAAATGTGGCAAACCTGTCAGTGCAGATGTAGAACTTTGTATGGATTGCAGTGAAAAGGAAACTTCATTTATCTGTGGCAGAGCAGTTTTTGTATATAACAGGTGTATGCAAAAGTCAATGGCAGGATTTAAGTATTATGGCAGAGCAGAATATGGCAGATTTTATGCCACACAGATGTTTGAAATATATGCTGATTGGATAAAAAACATATCCCCTGACGCGTTAATACCTGTGCCTATACATGAAGATAGACGATTGAAAAGAGGCTATAACCAAGCGGAAATTATAGCGAACTGGCTTGGAAAGCTTACAGGAATACAAGTTATAAATAATTTAATTATACGTACAAAGGACACAAATCCGCAAAAAGAACTATCAAGTAAAGAAAGAGGCAGAAATTTGTATAATGCATTTGATATAGTTCAAGAAAGCAGGGAGTTGTATCAAAATGTTAAATGTGTTATAATAGTTGATGATATATATACGACAGGCAGTACAATCGAAGAATGCTCTTATGTATTAAAAGGTGTACATATTAATGATATTTATTTTTTGTGTACTTGTATAGGTAAAGGATATTGACGAAGGGAGGTATTTACATGGATGTCAGGAATTGCAGAAAATGTGGAAACTTGTTTGAATTCGTGGGTAATCCAGTATGTCCTAATTGTGTAAAACAGATGGAGGAAAAGTTTCTGGAGGTAAAGCGATACATCCGTGAAAATCCAGGTGCAAGCATGCCAACAGTTTCGGAAGAAACTGATGTACCAATGCAGCAAATAAAGAAATGGGTGCGCGAGGAAAGGCTAAGTTTTTCTAAAGATTCAAATGTTTCAATCCAGTGTGAAAAGTGTGGCAGGAAGATACTTACTGGAAGATACTGCCCAGGTTGTAAGAAGAATATGGCAAATTCATTGAATAATTTGTATGTTACAACTGCACCGCCAAAAGATAAAAAGTCAGCTGGTGCTAAAATGAGGTTTTTAGGTGAGTGATGCATTTAATTAAAGGAGGGAGCTTATTGACAGATACGGAAGTAGATGAGATTTTCGATTGTGCTTTTGTACCGGTGTCTAAAAAAATAGCTTCGTTGAATTTAAAAAGGGGATTAGACAAAGATATAGACAGCGAAGATAGTTATACCGGTTCAGTATATACAAAAGGAAAGTTTAATTCCCTGATAGTCTGCGAAATTTCGTCTGCTGTGTATGAACATATCATATATGTTATGAATGGCGGAGAACCAGCACCTGATGAAGAACTGCTGTACATTAATGAGTATATAAATATTGTTTGCGGACACGCTTTGTCTAATATTAGCAATAAATTAGGAGGCTCATCAAGGTTGACGGTTCCTGTATTTCAGGAAAAGGGTGAGACATTCAGGGAAGACTCAGGAAAATCTAAAAGTGTTGTATTATATTATGAAACTGATATTGGGGTAATCCGTGTTTCGGTTTATTATTAATTTAAAGGAGGATGACAAATGGGTAAGACGACTCTTATGGTAGTAGATGATTCACCATTTGCTTCTAAACAGATTAAAGATATTGTTGAAGAAAATGGATATGAAGTTATTGGTTATGCTAAAGATGGCGAGGAAGGAATAAGGATGTATGAGGAGCTGCATCCAGATATGGTTATTCTTGATATTATTATGCCAGGAATTGACGGGTTAGAAACAGCACAAATATTGCAGGAAAAGGACCCTGATGTCACAATTATGATGCTGAGTTCACTGTGTGATTCGGGTACACTAGAAGAAGTCAGGTCAATTGGTGTAAAATATCTTATACCAAAGCCATGGGAAGATGATGTTCTTCTTGCAACGCTTGAACTTTTAAAGAAACAAAGGGATGAAAAGCTTGCAAAGAAAGCTGAATAATAAAGATGGGACTGGCTGCTATACATAGGTTTGTATAACAGCCGGTTTTTTGTGATTATGCACAAAAATTTTAAAAAAATATATGATAAATCACAATAAATGTGTGGTTGACGAATGCTATAAATATAGAATATACTTTTTTTGTTTACAATTTATTTTGATACACAAAATAAGATTAGGAAAGATTCAATGGATAACGCTTTAGATATAATCAATACAGGATTAACTAATATTTTTGATAATATTTTACGTATTGAAGCTGCTTCAATTCTAGACCAGTGCGAATTTAAGCTTTCAATGACAGAAGTGCATACAATTGCTGCTATTGGTACAGGTGATTTAAAAAGTATGAGTGAGGTTGCACGAGACCTGCATATAACAGTTGGAACGCTAACTGTTGCAATTAATAATCTTGTCAAAAAAGAATATGTTGAGAGATATAAAAGTGAAAAGGACAGAAGAATTGTAAGAGTAGGTTTGACTAAACAGGGTAAAGAAGTATATTATATACATGAAAAGTTTCATATGGATATGGTGAATGCTCTGCTCAAAGGGCTTAGCGACAATGATATGGATATATTGACTAAAGTAATGTCAAATCTTGACAATTTCGTGACACAGTTTTAATATTAATACTGGTGATAAATATCGGATAGGAGTAATAGCATTATGACAACAAGAATAATTGCTACAGGGGCATATGTACCTGAACAAGTTATCACTAATGATGACATAGCAAAGGTAGTTGATACAAGTGATGAATGGATTGCTAAACGTACAGGAATTAAAGAAAGGCGTATATCATCAGGTGAGAATACTTCTATGCTTGCAGTAAAGACAGCCAGACAGCTTCTTGAGAGAGCAGGCGTAGAAGCTGAAACATTAGATTTGATAATTGTGGCATCAATAACAGCCGATTATGCTACACCTGCTACTAGTTGTATTGTACAGAAAGAAATAGGTGCAACCAATGCAGTGGCTTTTGATGTTTCTGCAGCCTGCAGTGGCTTTATGTTTGCTTTGAGCATAGCTGATAAGTACATAAGAGCAGGTATGTATAATAATGCAGTGGTAATCGGAGCAGAGACTCTTTCAAAGTATATTGACTGGTCTGACCGTTCTACATGCGTTCTTTTCGGGGATGGTGCAGGTGGTGCATATATTGAGAAATCAGAAACAGATGGTATAATAAAGGAAGAAATTGGAACAAAAGGCGAAATATATGATATACTTACAGCAGGCTATACAGCAAGCACCGGGGCATTTAACAACTATAATACAGACCACTTGTGGTATGTGAATATGAATGGCAGAGAAGTTTTTAAATTTGCTACTAAATCAGTAGTAAAAAGTGTAGAAAGGGTGTTAAGTGATGCTGGCGTAAGCGTTGACAGTCTTAAATATGTTGTTCCCCATCAAGCGAATACCAGAATAGTAGAAATTATTTCTCATAAGTTAGGTATACCTTATGAAAAATTTTATATAAATATGGACAAATATGGGAATACTTCATCGGCAAGTATTCCTATAGCCCTTAATGAGTTAAATGAAAAAGGTCTTTTAAAAAGAGGTGACAAGATTCTGTTGACAGGTTTTGGCGGAGGGATGACATGGGGAACTATGTTAATTTCATGGTAGTGTATTTCTGTAAACAGATGTTTATAGAATATATATATTAAAAATTTAATTAGGAGGAACAAATTATGGTATTTGAGAAAATTAGGGAGATTATTGCAGAGCAGACTGGCAAGGATGAGAGTGAGATTACATTAGATACTAATGTAAAAGACGACCTTGATGCCGATTCTTTGGATTTATTTCAGATTATTAACGATATTGAGGATGAGTTTGATATATCTGTAGAAGACCCAGAAGCTATTGTTACTGTAAAGGATATAGTTGATTTTGTTGAAAGTCATAAGAATTAAGTAGTATAGTTGTCTGGCAGCACCGGTTTTATCCGGTGTATGCCGGACAATTCCATAATATTGGAGGACTTATTATGAAAACTGTATTTATGTTCAGTGGGCAAGGTGCACAGTATGCTGGCATGGGCAAAGATTTGTACAACAATTATGGAGTTGCAAGAGAAGTATTTGACAGAGCAGATGAAGTGCTTGGTTATTCTATAAAAGATATTTGTTTTAATGATGAAGAAAAAAAACTTGACAATACAGAGTTTGCGCAGCCTGCCATTCTTACTATGAGCATAGCTGCAATGAAAGTAATAGAAGAACGTGGTGTACGTGCTGATATGACAGCAGGTTTAAGCCTAGGAGAGTATTCTGCATATGTAGCCAGTGGTGCTATGGATTTTGAAGAAGCAGTTGCTCTTGTTCAGAAAAGGGGAAAATTCATGGCAGAAGCAGTTCCAAATGGTGAAGGGGCTATGTATGCCATTATAGGATTAGATACAGAACTGGTAGAAGAGGCTTGTAGGGAAGCTGTGGAAGAAGACATTGGACTTGCAGTTCCAGCTAATTACAACGCACCGGGACAGGTAGTGATAGCAGGGAAAGCAGAAGCCGTGGCAAGGGCAGCAACACTGGCAAAGGAAAAAGGAGCAAAAATGGCAGTAAAACTTAAAGTCAGCGGACCTTTTCACACAGAGCTTCTAAAGCCAGCAGCAGAAAGGCTTGCTCCAGAGCTTAAAAAGATGACTATATCACCTATGAAGATACCTGTATATACAAATGTTAATGCAGAAATAGTCAGTTCAGAAAAAGATATTATACCAATCCTTGAACGGCAGATATGCTGTTCAGTAAGGTGGGAAGATACTGTACGCAATATGTATAAAAATGGTGCTGACACATTTATTGAACTAGGACCCGGCAAGTCACTTTGTGGATTTGTAAAACGCACATTAAAAGGTGTTACCAATGTAAATGTTGAAGATACATCTACGCTTGAAAAAGCATTGGACAAACTTGATGCATTGGTATAACAGCTTTAAAAATATAATTTTATTATTAAGAAAGAAGTACTTAACAGTTGAAATGAAATTATAAAAAATTATAAAAAGTCTATTGTTTTTTATAACATGATATGTCATAATCATGTATAGAGGTGATAAAAATGAAATATTACACAATACATGAAATGTAAGTTTTCCGAAGCAGAAAGATGATTTGGAACGTCAGGAAGAAAATAACTGGATAAGACTTGCTGAAAGAAATAGAGTGCCTACAGATACCAAGTATATT
>CANOID010000077.1 GCA_947565985.1 uncultured Lachnoclostridium sp. | reverse complement strand
GCTACCTCAACCCACCGTCTAAAGCCAGTGGGATTGCGGTAGCCTTATTTCAATAATTAATTCACATTTAAATTTTACAATGGACGATATAGGGATTTCACCAGAAAATAACTTTATGATACAAGGTTTTTTAGGCATGGCATGGTTTATGTTTCCGGCAAGTATGATTGTTGGTACAGTGCTGCTTAATCAGACAGAACGAGGGAACAGAGGAATAGTTAAGATGTTTTCACTTCCAGTTAGTACAGCTAAACTATGCCTTGCCAAATTTGTAGTTTTGTTGTCACTGGCTGTTTTCCAGATACTAATGCAACGTGAGTTCGACGGACATTTAAAGCTAAACCCCTTTTAAATAGCGATTTTTTAACTTTTTAGTTTCACTAATCACTCTATAAGCTCCATTTTCAGAGGATATAGCTTACTTTTAAAATGTTCTACAACAAAGAAATAGCTTTAAATAGCCTTTTTGTCTAATAATAGTTATCGAACTCACGTTGTTATAATGATAAATACTAAAGCATGGTTTGCTTATCCTATGGCATATCCATTTTTTATAGTAACATATGAATACAGTAAACTAGCTGATAAGATGGAGCAATCGCCATTAAAACTAGTTTCATGGATTCCGATTGCTTTAAGTATTATATTTATATGTATTATTATGTCATGTCTATGCTTTGGCAGGGCTGAGAGAAAGTGAATACTAGATAATGATGAAACTGTACCATTTATCAGCTGTTTATCTATATCATTTTTAAAAATGTGGATAAACAGCTTTTGCTACAATTCTAATAATATTTTTGCTGCTCTCAAATTCAGTGTATTTCATATAAAACTATTCCTTCCTTATGGACATTTGCATAAAATGGGTAATTTTTACACCATTTCTTAAAATGTGACTCGCTTTTGACAATTGGCTTTATATCAATGCCATTATCCAGATTAAAATCATAAGTCATATAAGCGAGCTGTTGACTGTATGCTTTTAATTCCATGTCTGTAATATTCAGTAAAATCATTATATCTACATCAGAATCTGTTTTAAAATCACCTCTGGCATAAGAACCATATAAAATAATCTTCTGAAGACATAACTTATATATTTTCTTAATTTCAACTGTATATTGTTCTATTAAGCTTTGTATTGTTTGTGGCATAACTATCCTCATATATATTATATATTCTCGGAAGCTCTGAGCCTTATTTTATGCAGCTTCTAGAACTATATTTTTATGAATTCCCCACTTTTTGCAGAAAACATTAATCCAAAACCGCTATTTTTCGACAGGGGATTCCGAGAGTCTATTACTTATCGTTAGATTTATTATACACCAATAAACTTGCGAATGAAATAAATTAAAAAATTTTTATGAATGACAGAATCTGTCAACCTGCTTTGCTATAATACAGGTAACTTAATAAAGAAAGAGGTGGATAATATGATATGTAAAAAATGTAAAAGAAATATTAATAATGATACAAGATTTTGCCCATGGTGTGGCAGTAAGGTATGGATTCAGACAGAAGAAAGTAAGCCAGATAGTCAAATATCTACAACAACTCAAACAGTTCAAAAAACTCAAACAACAATTCAAACACCTACATATGAAGAACCAATGTCTGTTAAAGATTGGATAATTACATTACTAATTATGATGATTCCTATTGTAAATATTGTTATGCTATTTGTATGGGCATTTAGTGGAAAAGAAAAAAAGAGTAAATCAAATTATTTTAAAGCTTCTCTAATTATGGGTGGTATTGTAATTGCATTTTCCATTGTGTTTGCACTGTTAATAGTAGCATTTGGTTCTACAAGTGATAATCAGATTTCACAAGATTATTTAGAAGATAGTAATGCTTTAATGAATACATATGATGAAAATGAAACTGATTATAATTATGACGATGACTATTATTATGACTATGATGATGAAAACGATGACTATGATGATTATAATGACCTAGGAGATGACTATGAATTAAATTCTGAATATATACTTCCAAATTCAGATTCTGAAAAATTGACTAATGAATTAGTAAATAGTCTCTCAGAATCAGACATCAGTTTAGCAATAAATGAAATTTATGCACGTCATGGAAGAAGATTTCAAAATGAAGATTTACAGGAATATTTTGACGAGAAAGAATGGTATAACGGAACAATTGATGCAGAGAATTTTGATGAAAGTGTTTTTAACAAGATAGAAAAATACAATATACGACTGCTTAGTAAGTACAGATAATAAACTTGTAAAATGGTGATATTGATATTAAAAAAATTGAAATTTTATATCCAATATGTCTCCAGCACACATATAACTTTGCTGGAGACATTGCACGATAATTAAGGGGTATTAGTTTTTTCTCTACTTTGAAAAGCTTCTATCATTAAATTGATACTATTTTCAATTATTTTTATTTCATCTTGTGAGAGATATTGCAGACGGCTTAACACATCAGGTACGTTATCCTGCGTGTTTTTCCCCATTAATATATAATCACTGGAAATACACAGAGTGTTGCAAATTTTAATAAGAGTTTGGATGGATGTTCCCACAACTCCACGTTCCAAGTCAGAAATATATTGTGTTGTGACATCTATCTTGTTGGCTAGTTTTTCTTGCGTATATCCTGATACTTCTCGTGCTTTTTGGATACGACCGCCTATTTGCACATTAACTTCCTTTCGTTTCTTCATAGCTAAATTACCACCTTTCGCTTCTATAAACTCTTATGATAAGTCAGTAGAGTAATTTAAGTAACAAAGCAACAAAATTATGTTAAGTAATATTGATAGTTTTATATAATAGTAATAATACAATACCAATGAGTCAATTTTAAAGGAGGATATTATGTTTTGTAGATATTGTGGAACTGAAATAAATGACGATGTAAAGTTCTGTCCAAATTGCGGCAGAGAAATTGATACAGTTAATTTGGCTGTTACAGACAATATAGAGCCTGAACCAAATAATGATAATAATACTAATAAAAATCCGAATTCTTCTGTCGTATATGTTACAAATGAAATTAAAAATGACAAACCAATATCATGTATGGGATGTCTTGGGTACATATTTCTTTTTCTGATAATAATTTCAATATTGGAAAGTTGTGCTGCATAAATTCTTTCTATAAACTTATTGTTTAATTATGAATTTTTACACTTTGAGATTATAATATTCGTTTATATTGTCAAATAGGTAATCTATATAATAATAATAAATTTATATTAAATAATAGTATAGACTTTATTGTCGAATTATAGTATAATAAAATCCATTGAAATAGAAATTATAAAATTTATTAAATAATTATAAAATATTAAGATATAAGAGGAAAAACATGGGTAATAATATTAATAATAAAAAACAGCTTATAAGAGTACTTAGTATTTATGAAAAATTATTAGATGGAAAGATAGTAAATAAATCAGAAGCAGCTAATAGATTGAATGTAAGTGAGAGAACAATAAAACGTGCTATTGATGATATCAACCTGTATTTAGATTTTAAGTTTAATAATGGCAATAATGCAATTGCAGAGAAAGCAAAGTATGATAGTACTGCCAAGGGTTTTGTTTTAGAAAAAGGCAGCAACTCCAAACTTAGCAACAGTGAAGTACTTGCCATGTGTAAGATTTTGTTGGACAGCAGAGCATTTACTAAAAAAGAAATGGACAAGGTAATTGGAAATATTGTTGACTGTTGCACCAGAGAGACTGAGAAGAAATTAGTGAAGAAATTAATCGCTAATGAACAGTATCACTATATTGAACCACAGCATAAATCAGACTTTTTGGAAATACTTTGGCAGATAGGACAAGCAATAAAAGAACAGAGATACATAGAAATTGGCTACACAAGATTAAAAGACAAAAAGGAAGTAAAACGTGTATTACGACCAGCAGCAATAATGTTTTCAGAGTTTTATTTTTATCTAACCGCATTTATAGATGATGAAGAGACAAGAAAGGATTTTGAAGTATTAGATGATATTTTTCCAACGATTTACAGGGTAGATCGTATAAAAAGCTTAAAAGCTCTTGAACAAAAATTTAAGTTGCCATACAGAGACCGTTTTGAAGAAGGAGAATTTCGCAAAAGAGTGCAGTTTATGTATGGTGGAAAACTGCAAAGAATTATATTTAAGTATTATGGTTATTCTATTGAGGCTGTGTTAGATAGACTTCCAACAGCTACAATACTTGCAGAAGAAGATGGAGCATATACAATATCTGCTGAAGTATTCGGGAAAGGAATAGAAGGCTGGATAAGAGGGCAGGGTGAAAATGTAGAAGTGATTAGTAATTAATATGTTTTAAATAAATATATATCTGAAAAACCAGAGTAGTTTTATTGAAGCAGGAAGCCCATTGGCTTTAGACAATGGGTAGTTCACTTACTAGAAAATAACAAAAAAAGGACAGAGAAAATGGAAAGAAATAGAATAAAAATAAGGTATAATCCATATAAAAGCGAGAACTGTTTTGAATATAAAAGATGGGCAGTTGGACAGGATGGTAAATATGAATGGATGGATTTAGGAGATAAATCTCCACTTTTACTAGAAGATAAATATATTCATGGCAAAATGCAAAATAATATTTGTGATATATTAGATAAAATAATAGAGC
Source organism: uncultured Lachnoclostridium sp. (assembly GCA_947565985.1). Classification (GTDB taxonomy): domain Bacteria; phylum Bacillota; class Clostridia; order Lachnospirales; family Lachnospiraceae; genus Butyribacter. The sequence continues at coordinate 8,003 of CANOID010000077.1, read as the reverse complement.
AATTTGATAGCGGAAATATAGGATTAGATATAGTATTTGAAGGAACAGAAGATGATTTTGATGAATTAAAAGATATAATAAAAGATAAAGAAATTTATCCTAATGAAGATATCAATTGTGAAAAAGGAGATTTTTATCTTGATTCGGCAGAAGACATTATGCCAACAATAATAAAAATATTTACAGAATTGGCAGATTTATTTAAACAATTTGAAACACCAGAGATAAGCAGCAAGATAAATAAATTTTTAGATGCTACTAAACAAGTTATACCTATTTGCGTTTTTGGAATACATAGTACTGGAAAATCAGCTTTTATTAATTCTTTAATTGGAGAAGAGATTCTTCCAAGTGCAAGTAAAGCAACTACAGCACGAAACTATAAAATTATTCCATCAGATGAAGAAACTGGTAAAATTAAATTTGCTAATAATAAAGAAGATATTCAAATAATAATAGAGCAGAATGGTAAGTATAAAATCGATGCAAATATTGACAAAGAATTAAGAAAAGATTTAAAAGCTTGTTTAGATAAATATATAAACGAGTCATTATCAAAAAAAATATATTATTTATTAAAGACAATTAATGATTATGCAAATGACCCAAATAAAAATAAAGAAGATATTGGTTCATTAATTGAAGTACAGGTTCCGTTCTACAATGGATTACTGAAAAAGAAAAATTATAATTTTGCGATTTTTGACACTCCTGGTTCTGATAATGCAACTGATGCTCAACATTTAGACGTATTAAAAGAAGCTTTGGAAGAACAAACCAATGGATTGCCTATATTAGTGTCGACTCTTAATACTATAGAGGGTAATAGTACAGCTATTCTCGAAGATATTAAAAATAAATTAGCTAACAATTTGGATTTATATAATACTATGGTAATTATAAATCAAGCAGATATATTGAGTAAAGATGATATAGAAGATTATAATATAAAAGGGACATCAAATCGTCTTTACTTCATGTCTTCTATTATAGGTTTAGGAAGCAAAAAATGTATTTTTACTGATGGAAAAAATTTAGAATGTGATTGGATTGATAATACATATCGTAGGACATTTAAGAAATATAATGAGGATTTTTATAATACGACCTTTGAGGATTATAATGAATTATATCAATATAACAATATTTCTAAACATATTAAGAAAAGATATAAAACAGAAATTGAAAATATTAAAGACAAAAAGGAGCTAATATATATTAATAGCGGTTTACATTGTGTAGAAACTCAAATTATAACATATGCTGAAAAATCTGCTTTATATAATAAATGTTTACAGGCACAAAATTACTTAAATTTAGCTATTGGCGCTACAGATATATTAATGGATAAAAAAGGAAAAACATTGAAAGAAATGAAGTATAGCAACTGTAGAAAAATGGATAAGCATAAACAAGAATTAATGCACACTTTATGTAAAAAAATTAATATGCTGACAAGCCAATATGGTTCTGAATATACTTGGTATATGTATGAAAAACATATGACTACATATCCAGAACAATGTAAGGAAGATGTAAAAAATAAAATTGATATATTATGGATAAAGTACAAGGTTGGTAATAGAAAACAGAGAGTGGAGAATTTTTTAAATGCATTCAACCTTTGGTTTTCAGAAAAAAGTGATAATGTAAAACAAAAAATTTTTTATGATTCAAAATTTTTTTGGGATGCTAAATGTAAAGAATTAAAAGATAAATGTTGTAATATTATTAAAGAAGATGAGAATTTATCAAAAGAAGAATCGGAATATTTGCAAGGATTTATTATGAATTGTACAGTTGTTCTATATTTTCCTAATCATGACAGTATTTCCGTTAATGATATTAGCAAGCATATTATAAATATTTTTGGATTTCAAGTATTTAAATTAAATACTATTAATCAACGACGTACTACGTCTATATATGATCAATTTTTACAAGACTACATTACACAAATTTCATCTAGAATTAAATGGCATCATATTAAAGCATTTAATGATTTTCAGAAAAAGCTCCAAAATGGAATTGATGATAAAATTATTTCTTTTAATCCTAAGTTGAGAAAATGTAACAAGAAAATACATGAACTAGGTGACGAGATTAAAGATCTTCAGGTAAAAAAGAAAAAAATAGAAGAGGCACAATCAGAAATAAATAAACTGTGTGAGTTTAAAATAGAATTGGAGAAAAAATAATGGAAGTGATAGATGAAAGAATAGACTTAATAGAAAAGATAAGAAATAATGAAATTTCAAAAAAACAAGTAGAAAAAGAGGTGAAGAGGTTAGAAGATACATATGGTAAAGAGGCATTTACCAGCTTTAATTTTGAAAAAGAACAAAAACCTTGGAAAGAGGATTATTTTAAAAAATTAAAAACATTGAGCATGGCAGGTGCAGGTTCTAAGGAATTTATTTTGCATTTAGTTGAGGTTAGAGATGAAATACGTAAATCTGCTAAAAGAAAGTTTATTCCATTATTTATTATTGGATTACTTCTTATTGCTGCTTTACTTTGGGTTATTTTCTGGAATGTTGATAAGAATGAATCAGATTCATCAAAGAAGCTTGTTCCAGCAGCAACTATAGTAATAAAGATTTACATATCATAAAAAGGAGAACATATTACATGGGAATACTAGCAGCAGTAAGAAACAGTGTGGTGAAAGGCACAAAAAAAGCTGCTGATGGAGTTGCAAAAACATCACAGCTTAGTCCTGAGCAAGTCCGTACTATAGATGATAAAAGGATAAAATATTTATCTGAAAAACCTTCTAGGGATGACGAAATGGTAGAAGAGCTAACTAAAAGAAACTTAGGTGCTATTGGAATAGAAGTTTACAATGCATACTTGCCACAAATTTCAGAATTATATCTACCTATCAAGGAAAGAAAAAATTTTGAAGGGAATAATAGAATATCATACTTTGAAATATGTAAGTGGGTAAAAGACCCCACAGAAGATAATATTGAAAAGTTAATGAGTGTATATCAAGTGTTAAGCGAAGAAAAGTGTAATATAGCATTAATTTATAACAGGACAATAAAAGGATGTGCTATTTATTTAGCTGTTGTAAATAATGGCAGTGAATCTGATCCAAGTGAGGTTAAATCATTTAAAGATAGGATATTAGGTGCTTTAAAAGGGAATTTCCCTGGTGCAGGTTTAGTGACAGAAAAAAGAGAAACCAAAGGATTTGGAATAAACGTTCCTGATTGCTTAACAATAAATTCTGAAAACAATCAAGCAAAAGCAAAATCTGTAGCTGTTGCAACGAACTTAGCAACTGAAAAGTCTGAAAAGTTTATTAGTCAGACAATTGAAAAGGTACTTGATGGAATAATACCACAAAAAAAATCAGAGGAGTATACTATTGTATTACTGGCAACTCCTGTAAAAGAACAAATAGAACGTAAAAACAGGTTATATGAACTCTATACAGCACTAGCTCCATATTCAGACTGGCAGACAAATTATACTTTTACAGAGATGCATGGAGTTAATTCTTCTTCGACTTTTGGATTGAATATTGGTACAAATGCAGGAACTCAATCAGGAATAAGCAGAAGTGAAGGAGAAAGCAATTCTACAACAGAGTCAGAAAGCACTACTAATACAGTAAGCATTGGAGTCAATGCTGGAGTTAGTGCTGGAGGTTCTCATTCAAAAACAAAAGGTATTGCCAAAACAGTAACAAAAGTTATAACAGACGCAGTTAATACAGGAACAAACCTTGGATTTAATATGGGTGCTAGTTTTGCCAGAAGTTCAAGTGTTACTGCAAATTTAGGGAAAAATGAGGGTATTACTCAGAATTTTGTAAATTATGGAATAAAACATACTTTAGAAAATTTAGAAAGACAAGTACAACGTTTAGAAGAAAGTACAGCATTAGGACTTTGGGATTTTGCAGCATATGTTATTTCAGAAGATTCTATAATAGCCAATAATGTTGCTCACACATATCTAGCATTGACACAAGGTGAAGATTCATTTTTAGCAGAAGCTTCTGTGAATCTTTGGAGAGGTGATTTACGAAAAGAAATTGATATTAATAACGAAAAAGAACAGGCAGAGAGCATATTGATATCTCTTTCAAGATTACAACATCCAGAGTTTTGTTTAAGAGCTATTGGCAAGAATGCTATTCCAGATGAATATTTAGTTTATCCGTCTAGTGTTACCGCTACTACTAGTTTGTCAGGCAAGGAATTAGCGAGAGCCTTAAATTTTCCTAGCAAATCAGTATGTGGACTTCCAGTTATTGAAACTGCTGCCTTTGGGCGTAATGTATCTTCATATAGTCAAATTGATAAAGATTTTATTTTAGGGGATGTATACCATATGCATACCTCTGAACCTGATTCAAAAGTTGAATTGAGTAAATTAAACATGACTTCACATATTTTTGTAACAGGCTCTACTGGCACAGGAAAAACAAATACTGTTGCAAAAGTATTAAAACGTATAGTATTAGATAACGATGATGATAAAACGCATTTTATGGTTATTGAGCCAGCAAAAGGAGAATATAAAGATATTATTGGTGGATATGAAAATGTAAAGGTATATGGAACTAATCCAAATTATTCATTGTTACTTAGAATAAATCCCTTTTCGTTTCCTAGAAATATTACTGTAGGAGAACATATTGACAGATTGGTGGAAATATTTAATGTATGCTGGCCTATGTATGCGGCTATGCCTGCAATATTAAAAGATGCAATTATTCGTGCATATGAAGAAGCAGGATGGGATATTGAAACTTCTAAAAATACTTGCAGTGAAAAACTTTTTCCAGGTTTTATTGATGTAATGGAACAAGTTAAATGGATATTAAATAGCAGTGAATATTCAGCGGATACTAAAGGTGACTATACAGGAGCATTAATTGCCAGATTAAAGACATTGACGAATGGAATAAATGCTCAGATTTTTTCTGTTAATTGTTTATCCGACGATGAATTGTTTGATAAAAATGTAGTTATTGATATGAGCCGTGTAGGAAGTGTTGAAACAAAGTCCCTTATTATGGGACTGCTAGTATTAAAACTTCAAGAATATAGATTATCTGAGAAAAAACCTGATATTAAAAAATTAGAACATATTACTGTATTAGAAGAAGCACATAATTTATTGCGTAGGACATCAATAGAACAAAGTAGTGAATCAGCAAACTTACTAGGAAAATCTGTTGAAATGCTGTCTAATTCCATTGCTGAATTAAGAGCATTTGGAGAAGGATTTATTATTGCAGATCAAGCTCCTGGTTTAATGGATATGGCTGTTATACGCAATACTAATACAAAGATTGTCCACAGACTTCCTGAACAATCAGATAGGGAACTAGTTGGCAGGTCAATGGGCTTATCTGATGGACAAATAGCAGAACTTTCCAAACTGGAAAAAGGTGTTGCTGCTGTATATCAAAATGAATGGATAGAATGTGTGCTATGTAAAGTAGATGAATTTAAGAAAAAGGATAAGAAAAGTTTTGTATTAGAAAAAGATATAGATACTCTTTCAGAAAAGCAAATTCACAAAGAACTGACAGACTACATAATAAAAAAAGAACTTGAACGTGCAGGAAGCAAGGTTGATTTACAAAGACTGAGTAAACTAGTTTTAAATTCTCAATTAAAAGTATCAGTTAAAAAAGATTTAGTTGAATATCTGGATTCAAATGGAGTTAATGCTGTTGAACCACTTAGAAAAGTTGAACTACTTAGAAAACTTGTATTTGATTTACTGGATGCGGAAAATGCAATAAAAGAAGCCAACAAAGAAGAAAAAATAGAAGACTGGGTTAATAAATTAGTAGAAAAAGTAAATCCATCATTAAGACAATATTCTAAGAAACAGATTGATTTAGCAGTTGTATTAGTTGTTTATGAATTATATGAGCGAGAGCGAGATAATTCGTATAGAACTATTTTTCAAACTTATAAAAAGATGTTTGATGATGAAAAGGGAGTGCGATAATGTTAAATATTGAAAATTTTAGCAATTCACCAGAAGTTAAAGAATTAGACTTTACAAGTCCTAATTTTAAGGATGTATCAGATGTTATTTTTGACAATATAGAAACGTGCGAATCATATTTTGATAAATTGTTTTCTAATATTATTGAAGCAAACCAATATAATAGTACATATGCTGAACGCTTCAGACAAACACCAAAAGATGGAACAGAACGAGGTGAATGGGAGGGAGAGCGAGGCGAGTCTAAATTCATACCTGTAAATAAAGAAATTGCAGATATTTTATCTAGGTATGACTTAGATGGAATATCATATAGAAACTGCATACCTGATTTTTCTAAATGTTCAGAATCAACTGTTGAAATTAGTGATATGACAGATAACCGTGCTAGAAATTTTAAACAGTGCGATGAAAAGTGTGCTGAACAATGGAATAAAGAGAATCATAATGGAAAGAATGATTGGACTGCACGTGATATTTCTAAATGGCGAGAAGATAATGGATATTCATGGCATGAAAGAAATGACATGAAAACTTGTGATTTAATTCCAACAGCCATTAATGATTATTTTGGTCACCTTGGGGGAATTGCAGAATGTAAGAAGAATAATATAAACAATGATGGAGGTGACTTTGATGAATAAAATTAATTTGAATATCTGGGGAAGAGATTTTGAATTAGAAATTGAGTATGATTGTTATCCAGGAGAACAGGTATCACAATTACAAAAAGAATCCGTAAAATTATTTGTTAATAATTCAATAGCTATTTCTGATTCAAAGAGTGAAGTTGAAAAATATTGTTTAGCAAATAATGCAGAAGATATTGAAACAGACCATATTGATAATATTTTCAAATATATAATTCCTAAATATCTCTATGTGAAAAGAAGCGAAGTAAAAAGAGTTATTGCAATAATGTGTAATTATAAATTTGATATGGAACATGGTATTGCTTTAGTTTTTGAAAATGAACGATTTATTCAAATCGGAAAACAAGATATAATATTGTAATTATATAGTTTCAACACTTTACATATTATTAACCAAGTACCAGAAAAAAATATGACATATGTTATTAATGTGTTATAATGACTTAAACAATTACTTGTTATCTATAAATGAGCAAATTTAAAATAATCACCAAAACGTATGTTTACAATTACAAATATTGCATAAATAAAGATATCTGAAATATATAATATGTACAAAACATAACATTATTATCTTTCTAAATATGCATTTTAAATGAAAAAGCAAAACATTTTTTTGTGCAATTTTCAGATTTGCTCATTTATAGTTGTTATAAAAAGTAGAGCCAGATGAATGGAATTTAAAAATAATAGAACAGGCGAATCGTGGGAATAATGAAATCTATGTATTATTAGATGATTTACTAAAGCAGGATAACCTCGCATATGAAGATTTGTGAACTACCTTTCACCTAAAGGAGAGTTCACAAGGTATAAAATTTTTAAAGACTTTCTTAATAATATCTTTTTAAATAACGTGAGTTCGATAACTATTATTAGAAAAAAAGGCTATTTAAAGCTATTTCTTTGTTGTAAAACATTTTAAAAGTAAGCTACATCCTCTGAAAATGGAGCCTATAGAGTGATTAGTGAAGCTACAAAGTTGAAAAATCGCTATTTAAAAAGCTTTTAGCTTTAAATTTCCGTCGAACTCACGTTAAATAATCTTCTGCCTGAAATGAAAATGACACAACTTTTTGGTAATTTAATTTGCACCTTTTTCAATTGCATTTAAGTCAATCATACTTTGATAATACCTAGTTCTTTTTGGAAGATTCTTGTTGCTAATAATTTAAATTTCTACATTATAGATTGCATTTTTTTATCGTGTAAATATACATCTAAACGTACACTTTTTACAGCTAATGACACAAAAGAAAAGTATTTTCAAAATTTAATACTAAATATGCAGTATGATTCTTATAATAAGCTATTTGAAATAAGGCTACCGCAATCCCACTGGCTTTAGACGGTGGGTTGAGGTAG
>CANOID010000076.1 GCA_947565985.1 uncultured Lachnoclostridium sp. | reverse complement strand
ATGTATAAATAATAGATAACTAACTACAGATTGGAGATTTACTATGCAAAAATATAAAATATTAAGTGAACTGCTGGCAACTGCATTACTAATTCAAGGCACTGTTTCATATACTACAGCAGCAGCTTCAAATAATAGAATACTAGATAATATTGACAGCATTGTGGCTACTGGCAGTGCAATAACAGAGCGAACTTTACAGCCTGAATTTGAACAAAAACAAGATAAAGCACAGCTTCAATCATCTGTACTTTCTCAAAAGGCATTACGTAAAGCAGGACAGACTAATAGTATATATGACAATAAGACATACACGCATGCCAATGCATTTGATGGAATGAATATTTTAAATGGAATAGATGTATCATACTATAATAAAACTATAGACTGGGAAGCAGTGAAAGAATCTGGAACTGACTTTGCTATTATACGCGTTGGTTACAGAGGTTATGGAGCATCAGGTGCTCTCTGTACTGATACTAAGTTTGTTGATAATATAGAAGGTGCTATAGAAGCAGGAATTAAAGTAGGAGTATACTATTTTACAGAAGCTATTAATACAGATGAAGCTATAGAAGAAGCCGAATACTGTCTGGAAAAGATAAAAAATTATGATGTCACACTTCCAGTAGTTATTGACTATGAATATCCTGCGGATTCAACAGGTCCTATAGGCAGAATGTATAAGGCAAAGCTTAGTAAAACTGCTGCCACCAAAAACGTTGCTGCATTTTGTGATACAGTTGCAGACGCTGGCTACACTCCTATGGTCTATGCAAACAAAAGTGATTTAACTAACTTGATTAATGGAGCACAACTTGCACAGGATTATAAAATATGGCTTGCCAACTATAATACTAAATCAACTTACACTGGTACATATGAATTTTGGCAGTATTCTGAAAAGGGTAAAGTAGATGGAATAACAGGAGTAGTTGACTGCAATTTCTGGTATACAGACGATGATTCAAGCACAAACAATAATAATACAACTTCACCTTCTGATGAACCAGTTGCCGTAACCACAGATTCACCTGCACCTGTGATTACACCTTTACCTACACTTGAACCTACACCAACTCCAACACCTACGCCAACTCCAAAGCCTACAGCTACACCAGAACCAATTGACTTGACAGGCGCTACGATTGCTGAAATTCCTGCTGAAGAATATTCAGGTGATGAAATTGTTCCACCACTGGATGTACAACTAGATAATATTACACTAGAAGAAGGAATAGACTATGAAGTAACATATTCAGATAATATATATGCTGGCAAAGCTTCTGCTACAATAACAGGTATTGGAAATTATATCGGAAGCACCACAGTCAATTTTCATATATATCCTAAAGAAGTTGACACAATATCCGCTAAACCTGCTAATAACAGTATAACTTTAGAATGGAGCGGGAATACTGGTGCTACTGGATACAAAATATACAGAAAAGATACATATAATGGCTCGTATAAAAGGATAAAGACTCTTCCAAGCGGAGAGACCACTTCATACAAAAACACAAAGCTTCTTGCTGACCACGAATATTATTATAGAATACGTTCATATGTAATAATAGACGATAAAACATATTACAGTAGTTATACTCCACTAACTGCTGCTACTATGAAATCAAAACAAGCAGCTATAACATCTGCAAAGATGAATTTGCTAAAAACACCTGTTTTAGGTGCAAAAAAGCTTATTACACTTCCAAAAAATTCTACTGTAGAATATCTTGGAAAAACATATACTGATGAAACTACATCATTTTTACATATAAGATATGTAGTAAATTCAAAAACATATAATGGCTACCTTCCAGATGATGCATTGTTAAAATTTTATTCATCTGGCAATGCTACTGCTAACTTAAATATGCGTAAAGCTGCAGGAACTAACAAAAAAATACTTACAGTCATACCTACAGGCACACCTGTTGCAATCCTAAAAAAAGTAAATGTAAAATCTGATGTGTGGTATAAGACCAATTATCTTGAAGGCAAAAAATTATATACAGGTTTTGTATCATCAAGCTATATCAAGTGAAATTTATTATGAGAGAATTCATAGAACTAAACCAGACAGAACGTCAATTAATCCTATATGAAATGTTTCTGTCATTTCCTTATCAAATTGATGAAGTAATTACATATGGGGATATACGTTTTATATTAGGAAAACTTGAAAAGAGAACACTACAACGAGATATCAGGGATTTAACTGATGCTGGTCTGCTCTGTGTAAAATATTCAAAGAAAAAAAAGGGATATATGTGGACTGGTCAGCCAACGGGAGAAATTATTCCTAAAAAAGATATTTCAAAAAAAAACTGGAACATTTAAAACGTCTGCAAAGACTTGCGATATGTAGATGTCTAGGTACAGACAATCCGATAGACAATTACTTTAAAATGTTTCCAAAAGCTTCTGAAAGAATGAGACAAAGAGATTTTGAAACACTTAGGCATATTGGTTACGATGCTGGCTACAGTGCGGAGGAACATGGATATATCGTTGTAATGGATGATGAGACATTCAATGTATATGATGGATATGATATTTTTATAAAGGATGGTAAAATGTTTAGATATTTGTAAATATACATATGAGGTAAAATCACTGATTGTGCAATAGCATGACCAGTGATTTTTTTAACTATAATGTTGTCGTTTTAAAAAATCATCATATGTTAATATAATACTGTATAGTTTATGGGAGACTTCAAATTATTAATTTTTCATTTAAAAGGAGGAAACTTTATGGTACGTATGCAGTGTCAAGTATGTAGAGCATGTGATGTCATGAGAAGATGTGCAAAGTGTGGACAGGTATGGTGTAACAGTTGTGCTCCAAAGGGCAAAGGACATTATCCATTACAAAAAGATAAAACCAAATGTCCATATTGTGGTGCAAGAGAAATTAAAGTAGTGTAATATAATACCTATTTCCATTAGCTATTTATTAGTTATTGCTGTCTGTCTGGTACGGCTGACAGACAGCTCAATACAAGATTATTATATCTGGAAAGAGAGTTTAATATGCAATATATTATTTCTGATATACATGGTTGTTTTGAACAATATCAAAAATTACTTAATAAAATACAATTTTCACCAAAGGATAAATTATATGTTTTAGGCGATGCCGTAGACCGTGGACCAGAACCAATTAAAGTATTACAAGATATGATAAGACGACCTAATGTTATATTTATTTTAGGAAATCATGATTTTATTATGTACAGATTTATGAAGAAACTTTCTGAGATAATTACAAAAGAAAATTACGACAAGCATCTTACAGCAGAATTTCTTTTAGATTATGACTTATGGTTTGAAGATGGTGGATGGATAACAGCAAAGCAGTTTACAAAACTAAAATATGCTGAAAGAATACATATCTTGAATTATTTGAAAGAAGCATCTTTATATGAAATAATAAAAAACAATGGAAAAAAATATATATTAGTTCACGCTGGGCTTGGAAACTTTCAACCAGATAAAAACCTAGATGAATATGATTTATATGATTTTCTGGATGAAAGGACAGACTATACAAGACGTTATTATCCAAAAGAAAATATTTTTCTGGTTACTGGACATACTCCTACTGTATGTATAAAAGGTTGGAAAAAACCAGAAGTTTATAGAAAAAATGGTCATATTGCAATAGACTGTGCTTGTGTAGCAGGAGGACAATTGGCAGCATTTTGTGTAGAAACTGAAGAGGTTATTTATGTAAAGGGACTTTGATAGTTTCTTACATATATGACAACAGCCATCATTATAAATGTTATCTTGATTATGGATTGGTAGCAGACAGATAGAAATACTCTGTCTGCTTTTTATAATTACAGTGATTAAAATATTTTATTATTAAGTTCTATTAACTGTCCTATAGCAATTTCACCATTAGATGCATCTGCGTTACAGTTTTTGCGTACAAAACTGGCAAGACACGATTCATGGTTATTCATACTAGGAGCAAGCGTTATTATTTTTTCTCTATTATCACTGTTAAGATAACAATCACATAAAAACTTTGCTATGTTCCATTGAAGTTCTCTCTGTCCCATTCTTTCTATATATCCTTTTTTATCTGTATATGAATATAGACTTTCTTTTGAATTAAATTTACACTCAATAAACAGAAGAAATTTTAAATTATTTTCTGCAATGTGGTATATTACTGCAATATCTGGTTTGGCATTCATCATCCACTTAACTCTGTATTTTAAACAGTCCTTTTCGCTATCTGGTATATTTTTACCATTAATAAACAGTTTTTCAAATTCTATTGCATTTTGTCCCAAGTTGTATTCTTTGCCAGAATATTCTACAATATTTTTATGTTCTTTGTGTGTTTGCTCATATACATACTTGATTAATTTTACATTAAAACTTTTCTCTGGTGTTATCTCACATTGATCTGAAGAATATATTCTTCTATTTCTCTCAAAAAAATCACGCATAAAGGTAACTTCATAAAAAACATGGTCAATAGAAGCATTGTCTGGAATATGACAAGCTGTAAATATATTCTTTACGTTTTGTGACTGTTCTCTACGTTTTTTAAAATTGCTGTATTTACATATGATATTATATAAAAACAATGCATATTGTCTTTCTTCTCGACAAATAGAAAATTCATCACAAATAAAATTTTCTATAGAAATTTCTTCTTTCCTTGTATTTTTATCCATATCTAGTATTTCCTTTGCCTTTTATTTCTATAAAACTAATTAAGCATTATAAATTTCATCAATTAGTTGTTTTATCATACTGTATTTCTCTTTTATTTCTTTGTTCTGTTTTTGTGCTGTTTCATAGATATCCAAAACAAGTTTAGCAGCTTGAGCATATGTAGAAGTTATCTCACCACTACCAGCTAACTTTATATATGTTTCCATAATCTTAGCACAGGACTTCTCTACATCTCTTAATCGTGCAGGACCCATATAGACCATATCTTCTGCAATTAGATGTCCTAGTCTTGATGACAAATTATCAAAAAATTTCTTCCTGACAGTTCCAGAAAATCCTTTCATAGCCACAGAAAGAGTATTATTGTCTATCTCTCTTAAAATTCTTTGTATTTCGTTATCAGATAATTTTTCTATTGTAATTGCCGTCTGTCCAATTATTGAATGGTCATGCTCATCAATTTTTTCGTTTTCTCTGCAAAGACTAGCAATTAGATTCTTTTCTTTCTTCAACTGTATAAGACTCTCTGGCAATGCATCATTATTTTCCTTCTGTTCTAAAACCTTCAATATATTAAGAGGCATCATAGTTTTTAAAAAACATCTAATTGCTGCTGGATTATTACCTGCCTGAATCATCAGTGCACCCTTAAGATACATAAGCCTAATAAGACCATTATAAGAAGGAAGATTAAATGCAATACATCTGTTCATACCTGCTTCTTCTATTAATGCTGGTTCAGTTCCATCAACAACCATCATAATCAAAAATTTAAAAAATAAATCTGGTTCATTATTGATATTTTTATCGAGCTTTGCTGCTTTCTCCTCAAGTGCCAGAAGACCTTCTTGCCTTGCTGCATTACTAAAATGAAGAATTGTATCATAAGCTCTTATTACATGATTAATCTTTTCTTGGTTATTGGCATCACTTTTAATTTCATTACATTTGTTTTTCAGTTCCATAAAAAACATCTGATGCATAAAAATCCCCCTTAAATAATTATGATATATTAACTAAAAGTCCATTTACATTTTTAAATAATATTTCTCCATATTCTGAATAGTCAGCTTCTTCCATATTAATTACATATGCTGGTACTGTTCCAAATTTTAGAATACAATCCTCTTTAACCATTTTATAATCTTTTGCATAAGAATCGACATAAAGTAAAGTATATCGTGGAAATTTACATCCATCTGACCACAATCCCTCATCCTGAATCATATAATAAACTATACTGTTCTTTTCTCTTTCCCACTTTTGAACCATTTGCTTTTCTTCTTTTGTAATCTCTGCGTACCGAACTATTCCTTTGCTATGGTCGACATATGTTTTAATAAATTGTCTGTTAATCATAAATAAACTAAGATGTTTTTCGTCAATACTAAGCAGCTCCATTCTTTTAATAGCTTCTAAATGCATATCAGTTTTCTTTACATTTACTATATTATCCATAATTTATATCCTTTCTACGTGATAATCTAAGTATAACATACGCAGTTTTTATAAAACGACAGTATTATGGATTTTATTTAAGGTGTATATACTCTAAACAATACATTTAGTGAGGTTATCTTGTTTAAAAAGGCAGCACAGTAGTGCTGCCTAAGCTTTTACAAACCTATTAAATTCTAGCCTAAATGTAATTGTGCTTTTAATGCGTCTTGTAGAATTTGAGAAAAATTCACATTATGTTCCAATGCTATAGCATTGAGCCAAGCTGGGAGCGTAACAGTTCGGTTCACAGAACGATTTATCTGAGCCATACGTATAGATGGCATATAAACATCAACAAGAATAGCTCTTTCATTTTCATCAACTTTTATATCTGATAATGGAGTTGCCACTGGTATTTCTTCGCCATCCTCTTCAAGCCCAAAAAGGACACAACCAAGTAATTCACGAGCAGATAATAGTGCATCATCCTCATTTAGACCACTGGTGGCTGCACCTAAGTCTGGAAAATCAACAGCAATTTCTTGCCCATCTGCATAAGTAAAGATAGCAGGATAGATATAGCGTTCAGTTTTTTTCATAAAAATTTACCTCCTATATTTATTTCGCAAAAGTAGCCGAAAACTACTTGAATTTTAACCCCGACTGGTCTTCAATACGTTTCAAAGTTGGGAGTGGTATATCTTTGTCAGGATGTTTTATTGTAGTGCGTCCCTTTTTAGTTGGATATTTGAACTGATGGTGACTGCCTACTACGCTTACCTCATGCCATCCATCTGCTTTTAGCATTTTAATTACTTCCCTTGATGAATAACTTTTCATGTAGTATTTCCTCCTGACGACTATATGATAACAAATATAATAATATTTGTCAATAACCCAAAAGGCAGCACTACTGTGCTGCCTAAGCTTTTAAAAACCTATTAAATAGATATTTTACTTACTTGTATCTTCTTTCACTTCTTGAGTATCTTTTTCTTTTTTAATTTTCTTTTCACTATAGTCAAACTTATATATTGTTACGGATAATGGTGGAAGATTCATCTCTATTGAATAATCTCTGCCTTCACATTCAACTTCTTCTGCTTGAATTGTTTTGGCATTCTTTAACCCTGTACCACCATAACGCAAATCATCAGAAGACATTATTTTTGTATATTTTCCAAGGCATGGAACTCCTGTCCTAAAGTCATCATATTCCACTGGTGTAAAATTGCATATAAATAAGAGTTGGTCTTTAGCACTTGAACCACGGCGTACAAAGCTAACTGTACTCATATTGGCATTATCGCAGCTCATCCACTCAAATCCCATAGGGTCATAGTCGTTTATATACATTGCATCATACTCGTTGTAAAGTTTATTTAAGTCTTTTACATATGTCTTCATCTGCGTGTGTAAGTCGTAATCTAAAAGTTCCCAGTCAAGACTGCGTGCTTCGCTCCACTCACGGAACTGTGCAAATTCTTGTCCCATAAATAAAAGTTTTTTACCGGGATGTCCATACATAAATCCATATGCTGTTCTTAAATTGGCAAACTTATCTTCATATTCACCAGGCATTTTTTCAATCATAGAACACTTGCCATGAACTACCTCATCATGTGACAATACCTGAATAAAATTCTCGCTATAAGCATAATGCATACTGAAAGTAAGTTTGTTATGGTTAAATGACCTGAAATATGGATCAAGCTTCATATATTCAAGGAAGTCATTCATCCATCCCATATTCCACTTAAACAAGAATCCAAGACCTGAAAGCTGTACTGGAGAAGTTACGCCTGCCCATGATGTAGATTCCTCGGCTATTACTATAGTCCCCGGAGCTCTTGCTTCTACTTGCTCATTCATATGCTTCAGCAGGTTAATTGCGTCAAGATTTTCTTTACCTCCATCTTCATTTGGCAGCCATTCGCCGTCGTTCTTACCATAATCAAGGTATAACATAGAAGCCACAGCATCAACTCTTAAACCATCAATATGAAATTTATTAAGCCAGAACAAGGCATTTGCAATAAGGAAATTCTCAACTTCTTTATAAGCATAATTAAATATATAAGTTCCCCAGTGAGGATGTTCACCGCGTCGTGGGTCTGGATGCTCATAAAGAGGCTGTCCATCAAACCTTGCAAGACCATATGCATCACGTGGAAAATGAGCTGGTACCCAGTCCAGTATTACATGTATTCCCTTATTGTGCATATAATTTACAAAATACATAAAGTCTTGTGGGTCACCATAACGTTTGGTTGGTGCATAATATCCCGTAACCTGATATCCCCATGAGCCATCAAATGGATGTTCAGCGATTCCCATAAGTTCAATATGTGTATACCCCATATCACTCACATAATCTGCAAGCATTGGGGCTAATTCTCTGTAATTGTAAAATCCATCTTCTGTGCCATCATCTTTCTTTCTCCATGAACCAAGATGACACTCATAAATTGCAACAGGCTCTTTTCTAAGTGTATTTCTATCCTTAGATGCACGTTCCTTCATCCACTTATCATCGTTCCATACAAAGCCTGTAAGGTCTGCCACAACGGAGGCATTATCAGGACGCAACTGTGAAGAGTTTGCATACGGGTCAGCCTTTAAAAGTATATCCCCTTGCCTTGTGAGAACTTGGTACTTGTAAATTGCTCCAGGCTCTACACCGGGTATAAACAACTCATAAACACCTGATACCTCTACAATTCTCATAGGATGCAGCATTCCATCCCACATATTAAAACTTCCCACTACACTTACCGCTCTTGCATGAGGAGCCCATACAGCAAAATATGTTCCTTTAACACCATCAATTGTCATAGGATGTGCACCAAGTTTATCATATATCTCATAGTGGTTCCCCTCTGCAAATAAATATAAATCTGCACTTGTAATATATGGGCTAAAGCAATATGGGTCTACAAACTCTACTATATCATTGTCTGAATATTGAACACGAACTTTATATGGTATCTTATATTTCTGTCCTTTTACATACTTGCCAAAAAAACCAGACTCTTCCTCTACTTCCTCAAGCTCAGTGACATTATTTCCATCCATATCTGTAACAAAAATCTTCTGTGCATGTGGTCTAAAAACGGTAAGTACTTGTCCATTATCAAACTCATGCAATCCAAGAATATTATGAGGTGCATTGTGCTTGCCAGCCACTACCTCATCAAATTCCATCCAGTTTATCCACCGCTCTAATTTCCTTTGCATATTTAACCTCCCATTTATAAAAATATTTGGTAAATCAAACTAAGTGCTTTAAATCTATAAAGAGCCGCCTATATGGCAGCCCTCTATATTATTTAGCCTGTAGTTTATGACATTTTTTCAACCATATCTGTTACGGCTTTTGCCATATCAGCTGACTTCTTTTCTGCATCATCAAGCGAACTGCCAACAACACCATAGTAGAACTTAATTTTAGGTTCTGTACCAGAAGGTCTTACACACATCCATACATCATCAGACATATCAAAATATAAAACATTTGAATTCGGTAATCCTGTTGGTTTAACTTCGCCCGTTTCAATATTTTTCACTGTGTCAGCCTTATAATCACGGAATGAAAGAACTTTATGTCCATCAATTTCCTTTGGAGGATTTTCACGGAGATTTGTCATAATCTCCTGAATTTTACCAAGTCCCTCAATGCCTTTCATAGTAACTGACTGGACACCATCCTTATAATATCCATATCTCTCATACATTTCAAGCATTGCATCCCAGAGAGTCATGTCCTTTGTCTTATAATATGCAGCAGCCTCACAAAGTGCCATAGTTGCAACAATAGCATCTTTGTCTCGTGCGTGTGTACCAATAAGGCATCCGTAACTTTCTTCAAATCCAAAGAGATATGTACCCTTTCCTGTTGTCTCAAAACCAAGAATCTGCTGTCCGATAAACTTAAATCCAGTAAGTACTTCAATTAAATCTACATTATAATATTTTGCGATAGCATCTGCAAGATTTGATGTAACAATTGTTTTTATAAATTTGCCATCCTGTGGAAGCCCTTTTGTCTCCTTAATCTGTGAAATCTCATAGTCAGCAAGCAGACAGCCCGACATATTACCAGTAAGCGTAATATATTCTCCGCTCTTTGTATCTTTTACATATACACCCAGACGGTCAGCATCAGGGTCAGTTGCAAGCACAATATCAGCATCCTTTTCCTTCGCAAGTTTAAGTGCCAGTTCAAAAGCTTCTGCTGATTCAGGATTTGGATAACTTACAGTAGGAAAATTCCCATCAGGAAGTTCCTGTTCAGGTACAACATATACATTTTCAAATCCAAGTTCTTTAAGCACACGTCTTGCAGGAATATTACCTGTACCATGCAAAGGAGTGTAAACAATCTTTAATTTGCTTCCCATTTCCTTAATGCTGTCCCAGTGAATAACTTGTTTCTTAAGCTCATCAATATATTTGTCGTCTATCTGCGCACCAATCTGTTCATATAAACCTGCTTTAATAGCTTCTTGCTTGTCCATTGTCTTAACATTAGCATAGTCTGTAACAGCTTTAACCTCTGCCATAATGCCAGTATCATGTGGTGGTGTAATCTGTGCACCATCTTCCCAATATACCTTATAACCATTATATTCAGGTGGATTGTGACTTGCTGTTATATTAATGCCAGCAACACACTTTAATTCTCTTACTGCATATGAAAGCTCTGGTGTAGGTCTTAAAGATTCGAAAACATATGCTTTAATGCCATTTGCTGCAAGACAAAGTGCAGCTTCATCCGCAAATTCAGGTGACATACGACGTGAATCAAATGCAATAGCAACACCCTGTGAATTCTTTCCTGCTTTAATAATATAATTAGCAAGCCCCTGTGTAGCCTTACGTACTGTGTAAATATTCATTCTGTTGGTGCCAGCACCAATTACACCACGAAGACCAGCAGTTCCAAACTCTAAATCCTGATAAAAACGCTCTTTGATTTCGTTATCATCACCAGATATACCCTTTAGCTCATTTTTTGTATCCTCATCAAAATAAGGATTGTTAAGCCATGATTCATAAATTTCTTTGTAATCCATTATCAAACTGCTACTAAAAACATATACAAAAATGTATATGCTAGATGATTCGCTACAATCTCACGATTTGTAGTTACTGCTTCAACGTGCATGCTTTTGTGGTTACAAGTAACACACTACTCACAGGTTCTTGTACACTCTACAGTCGTAAATTCCCGACTAATCATCGGTATATACTTACATTTGCCTAATTATGCAATTTTGTAAGTTTTCATCTAAGTAGTTTTTCCTTTCCTAAATTTTTTATACTTTTTCCCCTTGGTTTTGGGACTTGACCATTGACCAGTTGCACCCACAGATTTCTATATCTTTGTTATACCAGACTATTTCAACTGGTAAGGGTTTCATTTCCGCAACTTAAGCCTGCTATAAAGCCAGCACAAGCTATACCTTGGATTTTAGGTATCTTTGAGCATATATGCTCACATTTGAATAATTTTTAGCTACTTACCATATCCTCCTCTTAATTTTTTAACATTTTTAAAGTATATATTTAACCAGCGTTTTTCACCAGTTCAGAAAAACCTAGTTTAATATCCTTGCCATCATCCAGAACATCTATTGAATAACTCTTTGTAATATATCCTGGTCGACTTAGTGTAACAGTCTGTGAACCTATTATTTTTGTAAATGTACACGGTGCTAGTCCCTTATATACATTGTCAAGATAAACCTCTGCTCCTTCTGGTGCTTCAATAGTAATATTGTGGTTACTGTCTATTTTTTTCTTCGTTACAGCCTCATCAGAAGACTGTGATGAAGACGGTGCAGGTGTGCCAGTTATATCTGGGGTACTAGTTGAATTTTCGGCACCAGTAACAGACGCATCCTCATCTATAAGGTCAATATTTACTTCACTTTCTGGTTTTTCAACATCAAGTATACCAGTATAAGATGTATATCCAGTAAGTTCAACCTCTATTTTATATTCCCCATAATTTAAAGCTACAGGACTGTTATAATTAACACTTGTGCCATTAATATATAAATCAGCTCCATATGGCTCTATATTAAATGTAATATTTCCTATATTTGTTGCATCTTCCTTGTATTCACTGAAGTCAAGTGTTATTTCTTCACCATCTTTTATGTTAACATTTTTCACGGCATTAACTTTTCCATTGCTAAGCATCACACGATGCTGACCAGCACCAACAGTCAGCAGCATATTCTCTGTTACTGTAAGGATTATATTGTTGCCAATACTTATCATTCCTCCCATAAATGGGGTATAATTAGCAAGCCTTATATATCCATGTCCCAAAGTGCGTGTAACAGAATACACAGTAATTCCGATACCTCTAATTGTGATTGTATCATGGCTGTTAATTTCCATCATCTGTATCTTTCTGTCAAGTCCAGAGAAATATGTCCAGTCAGTATACTGGTATTTTCTTCCTGCAACACTTAAAGCATTTTCATCACCATTAAATGCAAACTTATTAACATTTTGATATTCCCATACATCATCAGGAACACTCATTGTTATAACATCTGACTTTATTGTATCGTAGGTTACTTCCATTATCTGTCCATGTTCAAGGTCATCACCTGTAATATCTTTATTATATTTGTTCTTAATACTGGA
>CANOID010000075.1 GCA_947565985.1 uncultured Lachnoclostridium sp. | reverse complement strand
TATGCAAGTGGTATGTCAGGTGTTGTTACAGATATTAAGAACCTTGCACTAAAAGAGATGCCTATATATGTAGTTATAGCTTCGCTGTTATCTCTGCTTGTTCTCTTTATTACAATGAACTCATTTTTAACGCCTGTTATATTTCTTGCAAATATAGGAATGGCGGTAATCTACAACTTGGGAAGTAATATTTTTCTTGGTGAAATTTCGTATATTACACAGGCACTTGCAGCGGTGTTGCAGTTAGCAGTTACAATGGATTATTCAATATTCCTTTTAGAGAGCTATGAAGCCAATAAAGAGCGATATCCAAATGACAATAAAAGGGCAATGGCACATGCAATTAGCAATACATTTAAGTCTGTATCAAGCAGTTCTGTTACAACTATTGCAGGATTTTTAGCACTTTGTTTTATGACATTTAAACTTGGCATGAATATCGGAATAGTAATGTCAAAGGGTGTTGTAATAGGTGTTGTTGCCTGTGTAACGGTGCTTCCGGCAATGATTCTTACATTTGATAAGGCAATTGAAAAGACAACACATAAGGAGCTTATTCCTTCGCTTGATACATTATCTCATGGTATTATAAAAGGAAGATGGGTGGCAATTATTATTTTCCTAGTTGTTTTAATACCAGCAATACATGGAAATAATAATTATGAGATTTATTACAATATTGATAAATCACTTCCAAGTGATATACCGAGTGCTAAGGCAAATGATAAACTTAAAGATAAGTTTGATATGAGCAATGTTCATATGGTTCTTTTAAAAGATGGGCTTACAGCAAAGGAAAAGAGTAATATAGTCAAAGAAATAGAACAAGTAGATGGTGTAAAATGGGTTATAGGACTTAATTCACTTATAGGTTCAAACTTTCCAGACTCAATGATACCTGCTGATATTAAGGAAATGCTTATGACAGACAATTACGAACTTCAGTTTGTGTGTTCAGATTATAGTTCAGCAACCGACGAGGTAAATGCACAGATTGCAAGTATGCAAGAGATTGTAAAGGGGTATCAGAAAGATGCAATGGTAATAGGTGAAGCACCTCTTATGAAGGACTTGTCTGATGTGACAGATATTGACTTACAAAATGTCAACAATATTTCCATAGCAGCGATTTTCCTTATAATACTTATTACATTTAAGTCAATATCAATACCAGTAATACTTGTAGCGGTTATTGAATTTGCTATTGCATGCAATATGGCAGTGCCATTTTATGCAGATACACCACTGCCATTTGTAGCAAGTATAGTTATAGGTACTATACAGCTTGGTGCAACAGTTGATTATGCAATACTTATGACTAACAGATACCACAAGGAACGTACTGATAAGGGACGAAGCAAGAGTAAAGCAATAAGTATAGCACATCAGACTTCTATTAAGTCAATACTGACAAGCGGCTTTTGTTTCTTTGCTGCAACATATGGTGTTTCAGCATATTCCGAAGTTGATATGATAGGTTCTATATGTACACTTCTTGCTAGGGGTGCAATTATAAGCATGGTAGTTGTTATATGTATACTTCCGGCAATGCTCTGGGTATTTGACGGAGTGATAACAAGAACTTCGTTTGATATGATAAAAGCAAAGGTAGCACATAGAGATGGGGATGCCAGCAAAGCTGAAGGCAAGCCGCATATGAATAGTAGTTATTTGTAAAACGTAAAATATAGAATATGGAAAGGAAATGGGCATTATGAGAAAAAATCTGAAAAAAATTATGGTTACAAGTGTAAGTAGTCTTTTAGCGGCAGGGCTTGTTATAGGCAGTGCTGATTATGCTTCACATATGTTTATCCTTACAAACAGGGCATTTGCTAAACAAGTGGAAAAGGTGTCTAAAGATATAAAAGATTCTAATGAAAAGAATTCTGGAGAAGATGATAAGACAACTAAACAAGAGACTGTCTATCAGACACTGGATGCCAATGGCAGACCTATAGATACTGTAGTGTCAGATTGGCTGAAAAATCCGAATGCAAATTCAGTTGTAGATGATGTGTCAGAACTTAGTGATATTGTAAATACAAAAGGCGATGAGGAGTTTACCCAAGACGGTAGTAAACTAGCATGGAATACATCGAGTGCTGATATTTATTATCAAGGTACAACAAACAAGCAAAGTCCTGTAGGAATAGAGATTTCATATAAACTTGATGGGCAGGATGTTAATGTCAATGATATAGCAGGTAAAAGTGGAAGACTTGAAATGAATATAAAGTATACTAATTCATCTAAGAAAATTGTAACAATAGATGGAAAGAAAACTGAAATATTTACACCTTTTTTAATGGCAACAGGAATGATTCTTCCCGTAGATAATTTTAAGAACTTGTCTATTGACAATGGCAATATTTTATCTGAAGGTGATAATAATATTGTTATTGCATATGGTATGCCAGGGCTTTCAGAAAGCCTTGACCTCGATAATTTTGCCTTAAGTGATGATATTAATGTTGACTTTAGTAAAATAAATGATAAAATTACAGATACAGTGAAAATTACAACAGATGTGACAGATTTTGAAATGAAGTCCACTTATACTATTGCAACATCGGAATTCTTTAAAGATATTGACCTTGACGATGTAGGTGACACTGGTAAGCTTGAAGATAAGATGGAGGAGCTTACAGATGCCGCTAAAGAACTTGTTAATGGTTCAGGCAAGATTAATAAGAATTTAAATAAGCTTGACAGTAAATTTGTGGATTACTCAGATGCTATTGATACACTTCACGATAGCACAGGCACTCTTGACGATGGTGCAGAGAAGTTAAGAAAAGGTATTAATTCTTATACAAATGGTGCAGACCAGCTTCTTGATGGTGTTATAACTTATGTAAGTGGCACAAAAACGCTTGCAAAGAGTGCAAAAGAATATGCAAAGAACACTAAAAAAATTGTAAACAAGGTTGGAGAGCTTAAATCAAAAGGCACAGAAGTTCTTGCACAGGGTTCAGAGGAATTTAGCACAAGTTTAAATACGTATGTTTCTACAGTAAATAAGATTCTGTCAGTCGATACATTTACTAATATGATAGGTGGGCTTGGGACAATTAATACAGGGGTAGGTCAGTTAAAAGATGCCGCAAGTCAAGTGAGTGAAGGAGTTAGCAGCTTAAAGTCAGGTATGGAAGGTCTTAATGCTGCTGCTGGCAATATTACACAGTATAATGAAGAGGTGGATGGATATCTTGCAGAACTTAAAAAGCTGTATGCTTCTATAGAAGATGAAAGCGAAAAGGCTGTTATTATGGAAATTATTAATTATATAGGTACAGCACAAAAGGTTGGAAACGGAATAGAATCATCTACAAGCAGCCAAAGTGAAATGGCATCTGGTTTTGATGCAGTGTCAGGCGGTCTTACAGCAATATCTGGTGGTTTATCTGAGATAGCAGATAAGACAGGTTCACAGGCGGCAAGTGGTCTTGCAGAGGCAGGAAGCCTTACAGATGGGCTTGCACAACTTAAATCAGCAGGTGAACAGCTCGTTTCAAGTTATGATGGTAAGCTTGATGCAGGAATAAAAAGTCTTGATAAAAATACAGGGGCACTTTACAGTGCAGGTCAGGAACTTGTATCAAATAATGAGAAACTTAATGATGGTGCTGATACACTTATTGATAATTCAAAGACAATTAAGGATAACAGCAAAAAGCTAATGGCTAATAGCGGTTCATTACGTGACGGCATTAGAACTATGGCAGATGGTACAAGCAAGCTTATTGATGGCGTGACAACACTTGTAGGAAAAACTGGTGATGTATCAGATGCATTAGGAAAACTTTCAGATGGTGCAGGTACACTTGCTGATGGTATGACAGAATTTCGAAAAGATGGCGTTAAGAAACTTACAGGAACTGTAGATGATTTGCTTGATTCAGGAAATAGCTTAAATGACAGGTTTAAAAAGGTTATAGATGCAGCGGCAACTTATAAGAGTTTTTCAGGAATAAATAACAATATGGATGGAAGTGTTAAATTTATAATGTCAACAGCAGAAGTGAAAGCTGGAGAAACCGAGTAAAAATTACTATTTAAAAAGTAGTGTAGTTGGCACATCTGAAAAGGTATTAAAAGGAGATGTAAAATTTGAGCAAACTAGATGAAAAAAAGAAGTTGAAACAAGAAGCTTTACTTAGTTCGGCGTTTAAGCTTTTTACAGAGAAAGGTATAAATAATACTTCCATTGCAGATATTGCCAGCAGTGCAAAGCTTGCAAAGGGAACATTTTATCTGTATTTTAAAGATAAATATGATATACGTGACCGACTTATTACAAATCAAGGAAATCGTCTTTTTGAAAATGCCAACAAAGCACTTCTTAACAGTGAATACAATACATTAGAAGACTGTGTTATATTTATAGCAGACAATATTATTGACCAACTAAGTGAACATCCAGCTCTGCTTAAATTTATTTCTAAAAATTTAAGCTGGGCGGTGTTCTCAAATATACGTATAGCTGGCAGGGATAATATGAACTGCATGGATATTTTTGAAGAGTTAATAGACAAGTCAGGACGTAAATTCAGGGAAAAGAACATGATGATATTTATGATAGTAGAACTTGTAAATTCTACGTGCCACAGTGCTATAATATATAAATCACCTGTCACCCTTGAGGAGCTAAAACCTGATTTATATAAAACAATACGGCATATAATTGAACAGTTTGAGATAACCGATTAACCAGTAAAACTGAGTGATACACCTATTCCATAATATGTTATTATTTTAATATTATAGCCTGAAAGTTTTTGGCGAAGCTGTTTAATAATTGTATCAATAACACGTATATTACCTTTGAAGTTTTCTCCCCAGACCTTTTGTAATATAATACTTTTTTCCACAGTGCTGCCTTCATTTGAAAGCAGCACTTTTAATACGGCATTTTCACGTTTTGTAAGCTTTGGCAAGTCCACGTCTGAATATATACTGTTTGTATTGTTGTCAAAATAAAGTCTTTTTTTACCACTTGTATTTGCCAGCCTGTTTTTTATCCTCTGTGCAACTGCTTTAACTGAGGCACTTCTAAGCTGGTAATCAAAGCAGCCAAATTTTAAGGCATTAATTTCGTCTGATTCAGAGTATTCATCAGCTATAACCATTACAGAAATGCCATTGTTTAAAATATATTTATAAAGATAATTAGTGTCTTCATACTCTATAAAGCTGTAAAATTCTATAGCAGAGCAGACGATTATATCCACAACAGCATCCGGAAATATACTTTCAATGTCGTCAATGCTGTCTACATATCCTATAGATATCTTTTCGTCGTCTAATTCTTCTTTTAATTCTGTTACCCATACAAAATCATGGTCGCATAATACGATGAATCTGTCCATATAATTTTTCTTCCTTTGGAGGATAAATGTAATCTCCTGCTTCAACTGCTACAATGTTATTGCTTTCTTCTATTTTCTGACACATCCTTGTAACATCATCCCCACTACAATTTTTTATATTATGTCTTTTATTATAGACGTTAAAATAATTTTTCACTTCATCTGGTGCAAGACTTGCAAAAACCTCGTTCACACCTGCGGCAAATGACTTCCTGCGTGCATCAGGAATAACATTTTCAAGTGTAGGGTCTGCTGTAAGTAATACCCTTGGAAGCATAAGTCTGACAATACCCATAAGATAAAGTGTCATATCGCCATTACCACTTCTTTCATGTTCAAATCGTGTATGTACAGTTGGCAAGAATGGTGAAATATGCACAATTTGTGGGTTAAGTGTCTTAATAAATGACAGGTCTTCTACAACATCGGCAACTGTCTGATAAGGTGTCCCTACCATAAATCCACTTCCTACTTGATAGCCTGTCTCTTTAAGTCGCCACAGTGCCTGTTTTCTTTTAAGAAGTGACATATCAGGCGGATGTATTTTTTTAAAATGGCTGTCGTTAGCAGTTTCATGCCATAAAAGATATCTTGTGGCTCCTACATCAAACCATTTTTTATAAGAAGATGCAGGTCTTTCTCCAAGGCATAACTGCACGATACAGTCAGGAAAACTTGATTTTATCATAGAAATTATATCAGCAACTTTATTTTCAGTGAAATAGTAATCGTCCCCACTTGTTAAAACAAAAGTTCTTATGCCTTTGTCGTAACCATCTAGACAGTATTTCATAATATCATTTTCATCAAGTCTGAATCTTGTAATAAAATTGTTGTTTCTTTGAAGACCGCAATAGTAGCAGTTATTTTTACAATAATTTGAAAGTTCAATAGTACCACGTATAAATATTTTTTTATCATAGTATTTTTCTTTCGTTTTGAGAGCCTGGTTAAAGAGGTATTCAGTAGTTTCTTTATTTCTAAACTTTAATAGTTCTGCCATTTCTTCATCTTGTAATTGATTTGTCACCGCAAGCTTATCTACAAGTTCTATTTTTGATATACTCATATTTTCCCATTCTCCTGTAATTGATTAAAATTTATTATACTGCAAATATCGACAATCTTCAAGACTGCCTTTTTTAAAAGGTTATTTATCATTAAAAGAAATATTGAAAGAGACAATGACAAAATTTGTCGAAAAATAAAGGAATAATATCAATGTTTCACTTTTCTAAATAATTGACAATAGTTTTTAAAAGAGATAGTATAGTAAATACTTAAATATAATATTTCACAACACAATTTAGAAAATACAAATTTTACGCTACCTTCTATGAGTATTATTTTTTTGCATAATAAGGTGATGTTTTTTGTCATTAAGCGTACAAGGTGGAAGGAATATAAGTGATTATAGGGATTCTTATATAGCAAATAATATATGGAGGTTTAAAAATGAAAGCTATAATAGTAGATAATGAGAAACCAGCGGCTGAGATAACAAAGCGTACAGCTTGTGGCATCAAAGGACTTGATATTACCAATATATTTAATGATGGTGAAGCAGCATTAAAATACATTGGAAATAATAAAATTGACATTGCAATAATTGACATAAATATACAAGGAATGAGTGGCATAGATTTGGGATACAAAATAAAAAGTAAAATGTTAGGCGTTGAGATTATATACATAACAAAAGCTAAAGCATTTCCAATGGATGCAATAAACTTACGTGCAGCAGCATATCTTCAAAAGCCATGTACAACTGAATCTTTAGGATATGCTGTTGAAATGGCAGGGATTTTGTCAAAGAGAAAGAAGAAAAAAGTTTTTGCAAGGACATTTGGGTATTTTGATTTATTTGTGTCTGGAAAACCAGTGATGTTTAAAAGTGCAAAAGCAAAAGAACTTCTTGCCCTGCTTATCGACAGGCAGGGTGGTACAGTTACAAGTGACCAGATTATTGGCACTTTATGGGAAGACAGACCTAATGATGTTTCGACACAGAATTTATGCAGTAAAATTTGTAAAACTTTAGAGAAAGAGCTAAAAGACAATGGAGCTGGTGATATATTGGTGTCATCAAGAAGTGTAAAATGTCTTGATACAGACCAGTTTGAATGCGATTTATATATGATGCTTAATGGGGATAAAAGAGCAGCCGGAAGATATATTGGTGAATATATGATGGAATATAGTTGGGCAGAGAACAAGGCCGCACTTTTAGACAAATATCTTCAAATTAATTAGTAATTTCTTTAAAACTACACAATAATTCATCTACATTATTAAATGTATCAATTTACCATTACCTTATTTAATTGAATATGCTGTATATAATGTAAAAATGTAATATAAATTAGAAGGTATATTTAAAAAAGCTATAGAAAAACGCAGAAAGGAAGGAAAAAATGGAGAATATTGATTTGCACGTTGTGATAGCAGATAGTAATGTACAAGACCGTGAAAGTAAAAAGAAGATTATGGAAGGCATGGGGATGAAAGTGGTACTTTCAACAGGCGATGGAAGTAAAGCACTTGAGGCAATCAAACAAAAGAAAGTTGATATTGTTGTAATGGACATGATTCTTCCTGGTGTTGATGGTATTGGAATACTAGAGGAAGTAAGCAGCGGCAGTCAGAAAAACAGGCCTATATTTATTGTAGAAACAGCTTTACGTATGGAAAATCTTGTAGAACGAGCTATACAAAGTGGTGCAGACTATTATATGATGAAACCAGTTTCAGGACAGATGTTGATTAAGCGTATGTACCAGATGGTAGAAAGCAAATATGGGATAATCCCTTCCAAAAAAGAAGAATGTCTGGCAGTGCCAGAAAAAAATAATAATGGGTCTAAGAAAAAGGCGGGTTCTAAGGTGGGATATACATATTCAGGAGACCTTGAAATGGATGTTACAAATATACTCTTAGAAATAGGTATTCCTGCACATATTAAGGGATATCAATATATACGCGAAGGAATTATAATGGCGTTTAAAGACAGGAATATGCTTCATTATATTACAAAATTTTTATACCCTGCGATAGCCAAGAAATATAAAACTACATCAAGCAGCGTTGAACGTACAATACGTCATGCGATAGAAGTCGCATGGCGCAGAGGAAATATTGAAATACTAGAAGAAGTATTTGGAAATACAGTGTGTGCAGGCAGAGGAAAACCTACAAACTCAGAGTTTATGGCATTATTAACTGATAAACTGCGTCTTGAATACAGACAAAGTACAGCATCGTAGTAATAAAAATTTATAATAATTTACAATTATTTTATGTACTTACTGATAATATAGTTATACAATAATGAAGTCAGGCATTTTGAAAAATTTGTCTGGCTTCATTTTTTAGTGAGGAGTAATGTTATATGGGAAAGGTTATTGGCATAGATTTAGGTACAACTAATAGTTGTGTTGCAGTCCTAGAGGCAGGCGAACCTGTTGTCATTACTAACCCAGAGGGTAGCAGGACAACACCATCAGTTGTCGCATTTACTGACAGTGGGGAAAGGCTTGTAGGGGAAGCAGCAAAAAGACAGGCAGCAGTTAATGCAGATAGGACTGTATTTTCAATTAAAAGGCAGATGGGTAATGATTATCGTATTAATATTAGTGGAAAAAAATATTCACCACAAGAAATATCTGCTATAATATTGCAAAAATTAAAAAAAGATGCGGAAGACTACCTTGGTGAAAGTGTAACAGATGCAGTTATCACTGTGCCAGCATATTTTAATGATGCACAAAGACAGGCCACTAGAGATGCAGGGAGAATTGCGGGGTTAAATGTTAGAAGAATTATAAATGAGCCTACTTCTGCTGCCCTTGCCTATGGACTTGACCATGGTGAAAGCCAGAAGATTCTTGTGTATGACCTTGGAGGCGGCACATTTGATGTATCTGTAATAGAGATAGGCGATAACCTTATCGAAGTGCTTGCAACTTCAGGTGACAATCACCTTGGTGGTGATGATTTTGATGAACGTATAGTACAATATCTTATAAAGGAATTTAAAAAGACAGAAAAGGTTAAGATAGAAAAGGATGCTGTAGCACTCCAGCGTATACGTGAAGCGGCGGAAAAGGCAAAAAAAGAGCTCTCACAGCTTTCACAGGTCAATGTAAATCTGCCGTTTTTGTGGAACTGCAAAAGCGGTGCAAAGCATATGGATATAAATATTACAAGTGCTGTTTTTAACAGTCTTACTGAAGATTTAGTTAAAAGAACGGAGCAACCTGTATTGGACGCACTTTCTCAAGCAGGAATAACAGCAGCAAACATTGACAAAGTTATTCTTGTAGGAGGGTCTACAAGGATTCCAGCGGTACAGGCAATGGTAAAAAGAATAACAGGAAAAGAACCATGTAAAAGCTTAAATCCCGATGAATGCGTTGCGGATGGTGCGTGTATTCAAGGTGGAAAGTTTGGCGGTGAGATAATAGCGGGTGCAGCAAACGATATTATCCTTATGGATGTTACACCTCTTTCACTTTCAATAGAGACAATCGGTGGTGTTGCTACGAAACTTATTGACAGAAATACACCAATTCCCACAAGGCAAAGCCAAATATTCACCACAGCAGGCAATTTTCAAACTTCTGTAGATATAAAAGTGTTACAGGGGGAAAGAAAGTTTGCAAGGGATAACAAACTGCTTGGTAATTTCAGACTTACTGGTATAAAAATGGCACGTGCAGGTGTGCCACAGATAGAAGTAAGCTTTGACATAGATGCCAATGGTATTGTAAATGTATCTGCCAGAGACTTAGGCACAGGACGGCAGCAGAATATTACAATTACATCAAGTTCAAATCTTACGGAAGAGGAGATTGAACGAGCGGAAAGGGATGCAAGGATGTATGCGTCAGAAGAAGCTGCACACAAAGAAGCAGTTGATATAAGAAATGACGCAGAAGCCTATTTATATAAAATGGAACAAGTTTATCGTGATATTGGAAAGAAACTTGATAGAAACATACGTTCTGAACTTAAAGCAGGTATGTCAGAATTAAAGAAACGCATAGTTAAAGCAAAACCTGACAAGATTACTTATGAACAAGCGGGAGAGATAATGCAGGCACTAGAAAGACTTAGGCAGACAGCAGTCTCGGCTAAGATACAGGTGCAGTAACTCAAAAAGAGGCAGCGATTCTACTGTCCTCTTTTTTTCTTGACTAATAAGTGTAGTTTGGGTTATAGTATAGTAGTTATGTTATTTTTGGGCCTTTTTTGTCCTTTTATTGTATACATGGATACAATAATTAACATAATACCAGAAAACTAAATCTATATATGGAGGTGCTGTTTATGGTTGATAATTTTAAAATGATGGCTTTAAATGAAAATCTTGATGAACAGTTTGATAAACTTGTACAGAATTGTATGTCATCAAGTGCAATTGATTTAGGGCTTTATCAGGAATATGACGTAAAAAGGGGGTTACGTGACAGTACAGGCAAGGGAGTGCTTACTGGTCTTACAGAGATATCAGATGTAACTGGCTACAATGTTGTTGAAGGCGTAAAGGAGCCTGCTGATGGGCGTTTATATTATCAAGGTTATGATGTAAACAGCCTTACAGGTACTAATATTGAAAAGAGGTTTGCTTTTGAAGAAACTACATATCTGCTGCTTTTCGGAGAGTTGCCAACAGATTCGCAGTTAAAGGTTTTTATTGATGTGCTTTCAAGCCTTGAAGAGTTGTCAGGAACATTTGTAAGAGATGTAATTATGAAAGCACCAAGTCCTAATCTTATGAATGGTCTTCAAAAAAGTGTTTTGGCTTTGTATTCATATGATGCCAGTCCTGATGATATATCAGCATCAAATGTACTTAGACAGTCGCTGCAGCTTATAGCTAAACTTCCGCTTATATCTGTTTATAACTACCACGCATATCGTCACTTTATCTATTTTGACAATCTTGTAATTAAACCATGCGTACAGGGACTTTCCATTGCGGAAAATATTCTTCATATGTTAAGACCTGATGGTATATACACGCCGCTTGAAGCAAGAGTGCTTGATGCAGCACTTGTTCTTCATGCAGAACATGGCGGTGGTAACAACTCAACATTTACAAATCATGTGGTGACATCTTCAGGTACAGATACATATTCGGCTGTTGCTGCTTCGATAGCATCACTTAAAGGTCCACGTCATGGTGGTGCTAATTTGAAAGTTCAGCAGATGTTTAAAGATTTACATGAAAATGTAAATGACACCACAGATGAGGATGAAATAAGGGAATATCTTAAAAAAATATTACGTCGTGAAGCATTTGACGGTTCAGGGCTTATATATGGAATTGGTCATGCTGTGTACACATTGTCAGACCCTCGTGCAAATATACTCAAAGATTATGCAGGTAGGCTTGCAAAGGCAAAAGGTGAAAATGAAATGGCAGAGTATAAGCTTCATACAGCAGTTGAGCGTATAGCAAAAGAACTAGTTATGTCCAGAAGCCATGTAATAAAACCTGTGTGTGCTAATGTTGACTTTTACAGTGGTCTTATATACTCCATGTTGGATATTCCAGAAGAGCTTTTTACGCCATTATTTGCTATTTCAAGGATTTCGGGCTGGAGTGCCCACCGTCTTGAAGAAATTGTAAATAAAGGTAAAATTATACGACCTGCATACAAATATATTGGAAAACATAAGAATTTTAAAGAAATTAATGAAAGATAAAAGGAGACTTTGATATGTTATCATCAAGTACTATTGCTGTCCTAGTTGCATTTTCACTTTACTTGTGCATAATGGTTGGCATTGGGATATGGTCAATGAAAAAAACTTCAAGTACTGAGGATTATTTTCTTGGAGGCAGAGGTCTTAGTGGATGGGTTGCTGCTTTATCAGCACAAGCATCTGATATGAGTGGATGGCTGCTTATGGGGCTTCCGGGTTCAATATATGCTTTTGGTACAGGACAGGCATGGATTGCTATAGGTTTATTTATTGGTACTGTCTGCAATTGGCTTTTAATATCTAAAAGGCTGCGTCGCTATACAATTATTGCCAACAATTCAATGACACTACCTGAATTTTTTGAAAACAGATATCACGACAAAAAGAAAATAATTCTTACAATTTCATCTATTGTAATTGTAATATTTTTTCTTGTCTATACAGCATCGGCACTCGCATCTGGTGGAAAACTTTTTCATGCTGTATTTGGCATTGACTACCATGTTGCACTTGCAATAGGTGCAGTTGTAATATTGGTATATACATTCTTAGGTGGCTTTCTTGCGGTATGTACAACTGATTTTATACAGGGGATGCTTATGCTTGTAGGGCTTATGGTTGTCCCAATATTTGCATACTCATTCCTAGATGGAAGTTTCAAGGATCAAATTGTGGTAAGCGGTGTTGCAGGAGGCTACGACAGCTATATGAGCCTTTTTGAGAATGGAGGTAAACCTTATAGGTTTATTGATATACTTTCGCAACTTGCGTGGGGGTTTGGTTAC
>CANOID010000074.1 GCA_947565985.1 uncultured Lachnoclostridium sp. | reverse complement strand
CTTACAAATCTGGATTTAAGTAGTAATACTGCATTAATAGAATTAGATTGTGGTGACAATGAACTTACAAATCTGGATTTAAGTAGTAATACTGCATTAATAGAATTAGATTGTGGTGGCAATGAACTTACAAATCTGGATTTAAGTAGTAATACTGCATTAATAACATTAATTTGCCATTACAATAATTTTGTGAACCTTGATTTAAGCAAGAATATTGTATTAGAAAAGTTAGTATGCAATAATAGCGAATTAGTGAGCTTAGATTTAAGTAAGAATACTGCTTTAAGATACCTTTATTGTAGTAGCAATCAATTAACAAGCTTGGATTTAAGTAAGAATATTAATTTAGAATACCTTGACTGTATGTACAATCAATTAACAAACTTGGATTTAAGTCAAAATACTGCTTTAGAACACATAATTTGTTATTTTAACCAATTAACAAGTCTGAATTTAGGCAAAAATACATGTTTAACAAGATTATCTTGTATGAATAATCAATTAACAAGTTTGGATTTAAGTCAAAATACTGCCTTGGAAGATATAGTTTGTTATTCTAATCAGTTAATAGACTTAGATTTAGGTCAAAATACATGTTTAAAATATTTGTCTTGCGATTCTAATCAATTAACAAGTTTGGATTTAAGTCAAAATATTGCTTTGGAAGATATAGGGTGTACTTCTAATCAGTTAACAGACTTAGATTTAAGTCAAAATACATGTTTAAAATATTTGTCTTGCGATTCTAACCAATTGACAGACTTAGATTTAAGCAAAAATACTGATTTAATAGGTTTGTATTGCTACGATAATCAATTAACAAGTTTAAATCTAAGTAAGAATACTGACTTACGAAGTTTGAGTTGTGATAATAATAAACTGACAGAGTTAGACCTAAGCCATAATATATTATTATGTAGTTTGGAATTGGATGGAAGTTTATCGTATACTGGTAATAAATTACAAAATATAAAATTGAGTACATGTTTATATCCTTATACAGGGTTGTGGAATGATGATGATGTGACAATTCTTGATAATATAAGAGAAACTGATTATGGTTTTGTAGTAATTGACCTTACAAAACCAGCTACATATCAATATTCTTATAATGGTGAATCAATTAAATGTACACTTACTTATGTGAATCCTTATAACGAAACCATATCTACTCCGGTATCAGATAAACATTTATTTAATGATCATGAATACACCAGTCCAGTATCTGGTTCTTCTATTGTTATTTATGGAAATGGTGGGATTTTTAAAACAGGAAGTACAAAAACTACTAATAAACAATTTACTGTCTATACAGATATCACTGCTTCATATGTTTATACATTAAATAATAAGGGTATTACAAAAGCATCTTCTGGCAAAGTTATTGCAGGTATTACAAAATCAGATATAAAACCTGTTGTAACTAAAAATAAAATTATAGATACAAATGCTGCAAAAATAGCTAGAGCAAAAATTAAAAATGGACAGATTACAGTGACGGCCACTGGCAAGGAAGGTGGTATAGTATATTTATGGGTTATTGATACTGGAAGCAAAGGCATATATGAGTGTTGTCCAATTAATGTACGGATGGCACCAAAAAAATTAGAAGTTCAAGATAAATCTGGAAGAAAACTTACAAATCCTAAACTTGAAATTGACAAAACACTTGATGTATGCGTTGCAGGAATTATTTCAGGTACTACAAAGACAAATGACTGCACATATACTGCCACAGTAGATTCAGCTTGCAAAAGTTATATACAAGTTACACAAAATGGAACACCTGGAAATTATACTATTAAAGCAATAGGATTGAAAAATAATAAAAATACAAAGGTATCTATTACATTTAAATGTGACCAGAATGAAAAAAAAGTAAAGTTGCAACTAACAATTATAAAATAGACAAAAGGGGAGTAAGGTGAGATTATGATTATAAAGTCAAATATGTTAGCAGCTTTTACAAGCAGACAGTTAAATATTAATGAACGTTTAAAAGCAAAAGCAACAGAAAAGTTATCTTCTGGTTACAGAGTTAACAGGGCGGCTGATGATGCAGCAGGACTTTCTATTTCAGAAAAAATGCGTGGGCAAATCAGAGGATTGAACCGTGCTTCTAACAATGCACAAGATGGAATTTCGCTTTTGAATGTGGCTGATGGAGGATTACACCAGATACAATCAATCCTGCAACGTATCCGGGAACTTGCAGTACAGGCCGCCAATGATACTAATGTGAAAGAAGACCGTGATGCAATCCAAAAAGAAATCTGGCAGTTAAATGATGAAGTAGACCGAATTGGAAAAGAAACAGAATTTAATACAATTAAAGTATTACAGGGGTATAATGTAGAAATCATAACAAAAAAAGAAACACAAGTAACTTATGATCATCACCAAGGCGTAGTAGATGTAATGGGAAAAAATGGACAGGTTAAATGTGGAATACATTACCCTCTTGGTAGTGGAACTTATACATTAAATGATGGTATTACTGTTGTTAGTGATGATCCTTCAAAAGATACCAGTGGTCAAGCACATTATTCTTATCGTCTTGATTTTAGTGTAGTTAATGGCAAACAAAAGTGGGAAAGTCTTGATGGTTCAGGTTTTACTTTTCAGTGCACACTTGGATGCGACCAAGAATTTACTTTTAAGTTTGATAAAAGTAAAAATGGTATTACAGATGAAACTCCAAAAGCAAATATAATGAGTGGTGGAACTGAAAATAATAAGGTATTTAATGTAGGAACCTCTGGCTATTCAAACGGTTCAGATTTTGTAAAAGATATTATTGAATTTATTAGTAAAATTGGACAGCAAGGCAATGATGTTCATGTAGGACATGACAACATTATTGCAACTTCAACAGGTGATGATTTAATTGTCTATGGTACTCAGCCTGGCAGTCAAAACCAAGGGTATCTTGTTATTGGAAAGCCAGAGATAAGAGAAGTGGAAATTCCAATAGGGCAAAATATTATAAATGGACATATTTTAAATATTCAGGCTGGAGCAAATACTGACCAACTTATTAAACTAGTTCTTCCACATATTGATAGTGAAGAATTAGGAATGGACAGAGTAATAGTTACTTCTAGCAAAGCTGCAACAACATCTATTGGGTATGTTGATGAAATGATTGAAACTGTAAGCACAGAGCGTTCTAAAATAGGAGCATATACAAACCGCTTAGAACATACTTATATTAATGCAGATAATATGGCAGAAAATTTGCAGGGTAGTGAATCCAGAATTAGAGATGCTAATATGGCAGAAGAAATGATGAACTTTGTAAAGGATAATATTATTACACAAGCAGCACAATCTCTTCTTGCTCAGATAAATTCAAATGCTACTAATATATTAAGCTTATTACAAGGATAGGCTATAAGCATATATTGGTCAGTATACCAAAAAATTTTTCAATAAAGAAATAATTGATTATAGTTTATTCGAAGAACATTATTTAACTGA
The DNA here is from genome assembly GCA_947565985.1 of uncultured Lachnoclostridium sp. Lineage (GTDB taxonomy): Bacteria > Bacillota > Clostridia > Lachnospirales > Lachnospiraceae > Butyribacter. The sequence continues at coordinate 9,684 of CANOID010000074.1, read as the reverse complement.
AATAAAGCTTAATAAACAATGTTATAACACATTAGCTGTATTCCGTAGTATTGATAATAGCTCACATAATAGTGTAACATATATATAAGATGATAAAGATTAAAACTGAATTTAATATTATGCATTAGCCGCCACTATTTTATATAATGACGGCTAATTTTATATAATAATGATATATTTTATATTAAATTTAAAAGTATTTTTATAAATTAGCACTCACCTATTGACTTGGCTAACAACTGATGCTATAATTGCTTTCAGAAAAAATGGTAACAATATATTTGTATATTTATTATAGATTGGAGTGAAAGCATATGAACATCAGTAAATTTACACAAAAATCACAAGAGGTTGTACAAAATTGTGAAAAGGTAGCAATGAATTATGGACATCAGGAAATTGCACAGCCACATTTGCTGGCGTCAATGCTTACTGTAGACGATAGTCTTATTAAGAAACTTATCGAAAAGATGGGCATTGAACCAGACGTATTTATGGCACAGATTGATGGACTTTTAGCTAAAAGACCAAAAGTAAGTGGTGGTCAGCTTCATATTGACCAGTATTTAAACCAGACGCTTATATATGCAGAGGATGAAGCAAAGCATATGGGAGATGAGTATGTCTCCGTTGAACATTTATTCTTAAGTTTGCTTGCGCATCCTGACAAAGAGGTGAAGGCACTTTTAAAGCAGTGCCAGATTACAAAAGAGAGGTTTTTACAGGCGTTATCTAAGGTGCGTGGTAATCAGAGAGTGACAAGTGACAATCCAGAAGCTACTTACGATACACTTGAAAAATACGGTCAAGACCTTGTTGAAAGAGCAAAAGATGGCAAGCTTGACCCTGTTATTGGCAGAGATAGTGAAATTCGCAATATTATAAGAATTCTTTCACGCAAAACTAAAAACAATCCTGTCCTTATAGGCGAACCTGGCGTTGGAAAGACGGCGGCAGTTGAGGGGCTTGCACAGCGTATTGTACGTGGTGATGTTCCAGAGGCACTTAAGGATAAGAAAATATTTGCACTTGATATGGGGGCACTTGTTGCAGGTGCAAAATATCGTGGTGAGTTTGAAGAACGTCTTAAGGCTGTGCTTGAAGAAGTTAAGAAAAGCGATGGGCAGATAATATTATTTATAGATGAGCTTCACACTATAGTTGGTGCAGGAAAGACAGATGGGGCGATGGATGCAGGCAATATGTTAAAACCAATGCTTGCACGTGGCGAGCTTCACTGTATTGGTGCAACAACACTTGATGAATACCGAATGTATATTGAAAAAGATGCGGCACTTGAAAGAAGATTTCAGCCTGTTATGGTTGCAGAGCCAACAGTAGAAGACACAATTTCTATATTGCGTGGTCTTAAAGATAGATATGAGGTTTTCCATGGAGTAAAGATAATGGATGCGGCACTTGTTGCGGCAGCAACTCTATCTAACAGGTATATATCTGACCGCTTTTTGCCTGACAAGGCAATAGACCTTGTAGATGAAGCATGTGCAATGATTAAGACGGAGCTTGACAGTTTGCCGGCAGAGCTTGATGAGGTGCAAAGGAAAATTATGCAGTTTGAAATAGAAGAGGCTGCACTTAAGAAAGAAAACGACAACCTTTCAAAAGAGAGGTTAGGAAATTTGCAAAAGGAACTTGCAGAGTTAAGGGATAATTTTACAGCACAAAAAGCTAAATGGGACCAAGAAAAGTCTGCCGTAGACAAAGTTAATAAGCTTAAAGAAGAAATAAATGATATTCAGACGGAGATGGAAGCTGCTAAAAGGGAATATAATCTTGAAAAACTGGCGGAATTACAGTATGGAAGACTTCCAGAACTTGAGAAGCAGCTTATTGCAGAGGAGGAAAGGGTTAAAACTGATGACCATACTCTTGTGCAGGAGAATGTCACAGATGATGAGATTGCAAAGATTATTTCAAGGTGGACAGGAATTCCTGTTACAAAATTAAATGAAGGTGAGCGTGAGAAAACACTGCATCTTGAGGATGAGCTTCATAGACGTGTAATAGGACAAGATGAAGGTGTAAAGCTTGTATCAGAAGCTATACTGCGTTCAAAGGCGGGTATAAAAGACCCTTCTAAGCCAATTGGTTCATTTCTATTTCTTGGACCAACAGGAGTGGGGAAGACAGAGCTGGCTAAAACACTCGCTTCAAGCCTGTTTGATGATGAAAACAATATGGTTAGAATTGATATGAGCGAATATATGGAGAAATATTCAGTGTCAAGACTTATCGGGGCACCTCCGGGATATGTAGGATATGAGGAAGGAGGACAACTTACAGAGGCAGTTAGGAGAAAGCCATATTCGGTTGTACTTTTTGATGAAATAGAAAAAGCACATCCAGATGTATTTAATGTACTTTTACAGGTGCTTGATGATGGAAGAATAACAGATTCTCAGGGACGCACAGTTGATTTTAAAAATACTATACTTATACTTACATCAAATATTGGCTCATCATATCTTCTTGATGGTATTACACATGATGGAAGCATAAGTAAAGAAGCTCAAGATATGGTAATGGCAGATTTGCGTGCAAGTTTTAGACCTGAATTTTTAAACAGGCTGGACGAAATAGTTATGTTTAAACCATTGACAAAAAGAAATATCAGTGGAATTATAAATATTTTACTGGATGAATTAAATAAAAGACTTGCAGATAGAGAAATCAAGGTGCAGCTTACAGATGATGCTATCAATCTTGTGACTGATGAAGCATATGAGCCAAGTTTTGGTGCACGTCCTCTGAAAAGGTACTTACAGAAAAATGTGGAAACACTTCTTGCACGTGCAATTCTTAGTGATAGGGCAAGGACAGGCGATACAATAGTAATTGATTGTATTGAAGGAAAGCTTGGTATAAAATAAAGAAAATTTAATAAATAAAAGATATTTATCAATGTTAAAAAAATACCCCTTAGAAATTTAAGGGGTATTTTTTTTATTGTGTTATTATTGTTTGTCCATCATCTTTATACTCTTTTATTATATCTTGTAAAGCGTCAATAATATCATTTTTTTGAATGCTGGTACTGCCTAAAAGTGAGGATACCATAGAAAAACAGCTTGCTCTGCTGTCATCATTTTCTTGATAATACCTATTAAACTGCATCACTGCATATTCATTAGCAGATAGTGCAGGACGAAATAGTCTGCCATATGATTTGCCAAGTTTCGTTATACTGTCAATCTTTACTGCACCTTTGCTTTCAAGGCTTCGTAGTATGCCCTGTATAGAAGATGCCGGCCAAGTTCTGTCAGGAATTCTGGCAGCCATTTCAGAAGCACTTAATGCTTCATCTGTACTCCACAATACTCTCATTGTCTCTTCTTCTTTAGGAAGTAAATAAAAAAAGTCTGGTTTTTTATTTGTCTTTTTCTGTTTTGCCATATCTCATATCTACCTTCTTAATTATTAGTTTTTGTTAAATTATATATTTTTTTCTATATTATGTCAATCAGAAAATTGTTTTGAATTATTTCACAACAATTTAAAGAAAAAAATAAATAGCCGCCACTATTTATTTAGTGACGGTTAACCGCTTTTAGCGGATTCTTATACGTTATCTTGTGGGAAGCTATCTTTATAACTTTCCTTTTTCTATGTCTAATATAGCACATCCTTCAAAGCATTGCAAGTATAAATTTTGGATTGAAATTTAATAATAAAACTTCTGATTTTTCAAGAATATTTAAAATAAATATTTGATTTTTTTCTAGTTTGTGTTATAATCGTGAAGCTGATAAGAATAAAAGAGATGTTTGTAAAGACTGTTTTTTGAAATCTATTCAGAAAATGGTCTTTATTTTCGTTCCAGTGTTTTAGAAAGGATTTTTTTTGTATTATGAATTTTGAAGAATTATGTTTAGACCCAAGGATTTTAAAGGCAGTTACAGAGATGGGATTTGAACAAGCAAGCCCTATCCAGACACAAGCAATTCCAGTTGCCATTGAGGGTAGGGATATGATAGGACAGGCACAAACGGGTACAGGTAAGACTGCTGCGTTTGGCATACCTCTTTTGCAGAGAGTAGACCCACATAACAAAAAGTTACAGGCAGTTGTATTATGTCCAACAAGAGAACTTGCTATACAGTGTGCTGATGAAATGCGTAAGTTTGCAAAGTTTATGCATGGAATAAAAATTTTGCCGATTTATGGTGGGCAGGATATTTCAAAACAGATACGTTCACTTAAAGGTGGAACACAGGTTATTATTGGAACACCTGGACGTGTTATAGACCATATCAATCGTCATACATTAAAAATGCAGCATGTAGGTGTAGTGGTACTTGATGAAGCTGACGAAATGTTGAATATGGGATTTCGCGAAGATATTGAAACTATCCTTGAAAATCTTCCAGAACAGCACCAAACACTGCTTTTTTCTGCAACGATGCCAAAACCAATTATAGAAATATCTAGAAATTATCTAAAAAATCCAGAGATGATAAAGGTTGTAAAGAAGGAGCTTACTGTTCCAGAGATAGAGCAATATTATTATGAAGTAAATCCACGTAAAAAAAGTGAAGTGCTTTCAAGACTTCTTGATATGTACGACCCGGGGCTGTCTCTTGTATTTTGCAATACAAAGCGTAAAGTAGATGAATTGGTTGAAGACCTTAAAGGCAGAGGTTACTTTGTAGCAGGGCTTCATGGAGATTTAAAGCAGACGCAGCGTGATAGAGTAATGAATGGCTTTCGCAGCGGACGTACTGATATTCTTGTTGCTACAGATGTCGCTGCAAGAGGAATTGATGTGGATGACGTAGAAGCAGTATTTAATTATGATGTACCACAGGATGATGAATACTATGTTCACAGAATAGGAAGAACAGGTCGTGCAGGAAAGACAGGTCGTGCATTTACTCTTGTAGTAGGTCGTGAGATATATAAACTTAAAGATATACAGAGGTATTGTAAGACAAAGATTAAGCGCCAGCCAATACCTTCTGTCAATGATATTACTGAAATTAAAGCAGAGAAGATTTTAGAAAAGGCTTCATCTATAATTGAAAATGAAAATCTTGGAAAGATGGTTGATATATTAGAAGAACATCTTGATGAGAGAGATTACTCTTCACTGGAAATGGCTGCTGCACTTTTGATGATGCATATGGGAGATGGTGAAACGGTTTCTGATGAAATGAAGACAGAGGATTTTGGTGACACAGGTGCAGAGCCAGGAATGGTACGTCTTTTTATTAATATTGGTAAAAAACAGAAGGTACGCATAGGCGATATATTAGGTGCAGTTGCAGGTGAATCTGGCATGGAAGGAGAGCTTGTCGGGGCAATTGATATGTATGATAAATATACATTTGTAGAAGTTCCAAGAGAGTATGCAGCGGATGTTATAGACGCAATGAAACACGCAAAGATAAAAGGAAAATCTGTAAATGTAGAGCCAGCTAATAAAAAAGACTGATAGATATATGTATGGTTAAGTTATCAACTAAAACCAACAAATAAAATAAGATAAGGGAATGTTTAGAATGGCATCTAGGACATTTCCTTTTTTGTGTAATCTTAATAAAATTATTGAACAGGACATAAATTTAAAGTATAATATATAAGGCAGACAAAAAATACAGTGTAGTAAGAACTTTAAAACAGGGATAACCCAGTAAGGAGACAAAATGCCAGTAATAGATTATTTGGAGCGAAATGCCATGCTTTATAAAGATGAGGTGGCATTGGTTGAGCTTAATCCAGAGGAGAAGGATACAAGAAGGATTACATGGAAAGAATATGATTTAATTGAAACTAGCCCATCTGCACCATTTCGCAGGGAAATTACATGGGGAGTGTTTGACGAAAAGGCAAACCGATTTGCTAATATGTTAATTAGTAGGGGTGTTAAGAAAGGCGACAAAGTTGCTATTCTTATGTATAATTGTTTAGAATGGCTGCCAATTTATTTTGGTGTGCTAAAAACAGGAGCAATTGCAGTACCGTTTAATTTCCGCTATGATTCGCAAGAAATTTTATATTGTGTTAATTTAGCAGAAGTTGATGTAATTGTATTTGGCTTTGAATTTGTTGGAAGAATTGAATGTAATGCTATGGAACTTAGCAAAGGACGTTTGCTTATATATGTAGGAGATAACTGTCCAAGGTTTGCAGAAAGCTATATGGAGTTGGTTGCTGACTGTTCAAGCCAATCCCCAGATATTAAAATTACAGAAGATGATTATGGAGCAATTTATTTTTCATCTGGCACTACAGGATTTCCAAAAGCTATTTTACATAAACATCAAAGCCTTACACAGGCGGCACAGATGGAGCAGATTCATCACCAAACTTCAAGGGAGGACACTTTTCTTTGTATACCGCCATTGTATCATACAGGTGCAAAAATGCATTGGATGGGGAGCTTAGTAGCAGGAAGCAAGGCAGTACTCTTAAAGGGAACAAAGCCAGATATTATACTTTCCACAGTGTCAAGTGAACACTGTACAATTGTTTGGCTATTGGTACCATGGGCACAGGACATTTTAGATGCTCTTGATAGTGGCACTGTAAATATGAAAGATTATAAGTTAGCGCAGTGGCGACTTATGCATATTGGTGCACAGCCAGTTCCTCCATCACTTATTAAAAGATGGAAAGAATATTTTCCAGAGCATAAGTATGATACAAATTATGGGCTTTCAGAGTCAACAGGACCTGGCTGTGTACATCTTGGAATGGAAAATATACATAAGGCTGGTGCAATAGGTATCCCTGGTTACAGGTGGGAGTGTAAGATTGTAGATAATAATGGACAAGAAACAGAGCAAGGTAATGTAGGTGAACTGCTTGTAAAAGGACCTGGAGTTATGTCATGCTATTACAATAATCCAGAGGCAACAAATGAAGTCCTTAAAGATGGATGGTTGTATACAGGTGATATGGCAATGAAGGATAAAGATGGCTTTTATTATTTAGTGGACAGAAAGAAAGATGTTATAGTAAGTGGTGGTGAAAATATCTATCCAGTCCAGATTGAAGATTTTATCCGCAGATACAATAAAGTGAAAGACGTAGCCGTTATAGGGCTTCCTGATAGGAGACTTGGTGAAAAAACGGCGGCTGTTATTGAAATAAAGGACAACATGAAATGTACCATAGAGGAAATTTCGGATTTTTGTATGGAACTTCCAAAATACAAACGTCCAAAGGAGTTTATTTTTGAGGAAATCCCTAGGAACGCAACCGGTAAGATTGAGAAGCCAAAGCTGCGTGAAAAGCATGGCGCAAGCAATCTAGTTGCAAGGGAAATTGAAGAAAAATATGGAAATGGGGACAAGATATGAAAGAACTAATGATAGGCAACAAAGCTGTTGCAAGGGGTCTGTACGAGTCGGGATGCTCATTTATTTCAAGTTATCCGGGGACACCTAGCACAGAGATAACAGAGGAAGCCGCACACTACAGTGATATTTACTGTGAATGGGCACCAAATGAAAAAGTAGCTTTAGAAGCAGCACATGGAGCAACGCTTGGTGGTAGGCGTGCCGCCTGTGCTATGAAACACGTAGGTCTTAATGTGGCAGCAGACCCATTGTTTACAATCTCTTATCAAGGGTTAAATGCAGGGCTTGTTATATGTGTAGCAGATGACCCTGGTATGCATTCTTCACAGAATGAGCAAGACTCAAGACACTATGCAATTGCTGCTAAAGTACCTATGTTAGAACCATCAGATTCGGAAGAGTGTCGCCTATTTGCAAAGCGTGCTTATGAAATTTCTGAAAAGTATAATACGCCTGTAATACTTAAACTGTGTACACGTGTTTCACATTCACAAAGTATTGTAATACCAGAAGATAGGACAATGCCAGAGCAGGTTCCTTATGTAAAAGATTCATCAAAAGTAATGATGACTGTAAATTCACGCAATGCACATATACGTGTAGAACAGAGAACAAAAGATTTAATGCAGTACGCAGAGACATCAGATATCAATCGTGTGGAGTTTAAAGACAAAAAATTTGGAATTATAACTTCATCTACTTCGTATCAGTATGCAAGGGAAGTATTTGGTGAGGATGCAAGCATATTAAAACTTGGAATGCTCTATCCGCTTCCTGAAAAAATGATACTGGATTTTGCAAAAAAGGTTGATGAAGTAATTGTACTAGAAGAGCTTGATCCAATTATTGAGAATCACTGTAAACAGCTTGGTATTAGAGTAAAGGGAAAAGATATCTTTCCAATTTGTGGTGAGTTTTCACAAAATCTTATAAGGAATTGTTTTGGTATGGAAGTGCCAAATAGTGTACATATTGAGGATGAAATACCAGCACGTCCGCCTGTAATGTGTGCAGGATGTCCACATAGAGGAGTTTTTTATGTACTTCATAAAAATGAGATTATGGTATATGGCGATATTGGTTGTTACACTTTAGGAGCTATGGCACCATTAAATGCAATGGACTTAAATGTGTGTATGGGTGCTTCATGCTCAGGGCTTCATGGTTTTAATAAATCAATGGGACAAGCTGGTGAACACAGAAGTGTAGGTGTAATTGGTGATTCAACTTTTATACATTCAGGGATAACTGGCATAACAGATATTTCTTATAATGCAAGCAATTCAACTGTAATAATTCTTGACAATTCTATTACAGGTATGACTGGTCACCAGCAAAACCCTGCTACTGGAAAAAATCTACGTGGTGAACCTGCTACCAAAGTTGATTTAGAGGCACTTTGCAAAGCATTAGGTTTTAACCGAGTAAGAATAACTGACCCATATAATCTAAAAGAGACAGAAAATGTAATAATGGAAGAGCTGGCAGCAGATGAACCTTCTATAATTATCAGCCGTCATCCTTGCGTAATGATAAAGGGAATGGTACACAATCCACCTTTAAAAGCAGATATTTCCAAATGTACTGGTTGCAAGAATTGTATGAATATTGGATGTCCTGCTATTTCTGTCAGAGATAAAAAGGTACAGATTGACCAGACATTGTGCGTTGGTTGTGGTGTGTGCTCACAGATGTGCAAGTTTGGTGCACTGGATATTATATAGTACAGGAAATGGAGGACAATATGAATACAAAGAATATTATGATTGTCGGCGTTGGAGGGCAGGGAACTCTTCTTGCAAGTAAGATGCTTGGGTATGTTTTGCTAAAGCAAGGATATGATGTAAAAGTTTCAGAAGTACACGGAATGAGTCAGCGTGGTGGAAGTGTGGTGACATATGTACGCTATGGCAAGAAAGTGTATTCTCCCATTATTGATAGGGGAGAAGCCGACATAATTATTTCATTTGAAAAATTAGAGGCAGCAAGGTGGATAGAATATTTAAAACCAAATGGTTTGATTATAACGAATACACAGGAAATAGAGCCAATGCCAGTTATTACTGGTACAGCAGTTTATCCAGAAGATCTAGTGCAGAAAATTAAGTCAGCAGGTATAAGTATTGATGCAAAGGATTTTCTTGCTGCTGCTGAGAAAGCAGGTTCTTCCAAAGCTGTAAATATTGTACTTATGGGAAAACTTTCAACTTACTTTAATGAAATTCCAGAAAAAACTTGGCAGGAAGCATTACAAGCAAACGTGCCAACTAAATTTCTCGAATTAAATAAAAAGGCATTTGAGATTGGAAAAAATATTCATTGATAAAAAATACTCCTTTTATGTAAAAATTAAAAGGAGCAT
>CANOID010000073.1 GCA_947565985.1 uncultured Lachnoclostridium sp. | reverse complement strand
CTTATAAGAATTTGTATTTTTGTACCCGAAACTGCCTCCTCAAATGAAGGTGTAATATCAATATGCTTTAAAATCGCTGTACCTATTCCCATATTATAATATTTATCTAACTGTGTCGAATTGTGAAAATCAACACTCATATCAATTTCTATAGCAAGTTTATCCTTACCAAACCTTGCAATAATTTCCTTAAGCTCATCTTCATTAGGAAGAAGTGCCTTTCTTAACACCAATTTTGAAGCACCAGTGTATAAAGCTTTTTTGGCATCTTCAAATCTGTGTACATAAATACCTATCATAAATGGTATATCAACCTGTTTTTCAATCTTTCTTGCTTCCATTAAAAACTCTTCTCTGGAAGATTCATCTCCTGTATAATTATATATAAATAATCCATCTGCACCACTACATGAATATCTGTCAGCGAGGTTGATAACATTAGCTGGAAATTCATTTTCCGCATTAATAAATGGAATTATCTTCTTCTGTGCCATTATAACAAAACAGCTCCTTTCTTACAAGCTTCCTTTAGTAGACAACACACCTGCAATTCTTTTATCATATTCCAGTGCCTTGTCAAGTGCCTTTGCAAATGCTTTAAATGCAGCTTCTATTATATGGTGATTATTAACTCCATCAAGCATTTTTAAATGTAAGTTCATTCCTGCATTGTAACTAACTGCATAAAAGAACTCATGTACCATCTCTGTGTCAAAATCACCAACTTTTGGCACAGTAAGGTCAATGTTGTACTTAAGATATGGTCTTCCTGATAAATCAAGGGCACACAGTATAAGTGCTTCATCCATCGGTAGAATACATTCACCAAACCGCTTAATTCCATTTTTGTCCCCTATTGCTTTCTTTATAGCTTGCCCTAAGACAATTCCTGTATCCTCAATAGTATGATGTGAGTCAACCTCTAAATCTCCCTTTACAGACACTTTTAAGTCAAAAAGACCATGCTTTGCAAAACTACTAAGCATATGGTCAAAAAAGCCAATACCCGTATTTATACTATTACTACCTGTTCCGTCAAGGTGTAAGGTAATCTCTATATCTGTCTCTCCTGTCTTTCGGTTTATATTTGCTTTACGTTCCATAAACTCTCCCTGATTAAGAAGTATTTTTTTGTTACTATCCACAATAACGGTTATATTATACAACATAACTTTCAGTTAAGCAACAAAAAGACAATTTGGCATAACCATAAATTTCCTTGGATGTATCTTAACTTTTCTTGAAATACTAGTAGTAAAATTTTCTATTACATAACTATTGCTATACTGCATTCCATAGCATGGAGATTGGCAATATTCCTTAACTGCCACAAAATAACCTTAATTTTGACAAATAACTTTTTTAATATTGTCAGATAAAATAGAAAATTGTGGAAGAAAAATTTATTGATGCATATCAGGAGGACCCCCATGAATGTCAATTAAAAAACGAATAATAAAAACCTTAAAAAAACATATTTATAATGTCAATGTCCAATATGAAGAATGGCTTAAGTCAGAGGCATTAAATATCAATGAATCCTATATTGATGGGCGACATTATTCATCGAATATTGAGCGGCAGGCACGCTTTACTGCTGATATCAGCAGAAGAAAAGATATTGTCATAGAAAATATATTAAATAAAAAGCGCTATACGTTTAATGATGCACTATTTATAATTAACCCATTTAAGTACTCACCATTGTCAGGACTTCTTATATTTAACACAGATACACCATGTAAAGTAAAATATACAGTTAAAGGAATAAGGGGCTCCAACGATTATACCAATTGTGATGAAACATGGACAGATAGGCACCAAGTCCCCGTACTTGGTATGTATGATGGCACTTTAAATATTATCAGATATTCTCTAATTGATGAAAATGGTAATGAAACCCTTAGTCAGACAATAAGGATAAAACTTCCAAGAACAGGACCACTTCTAAGGAGTTGTATATCCATTAGTAAGTTCAAACCTTCTGATTCTCCTTTTCTTATTGCAACAGGAGGTTATAGTGGTGTAGATTATGCATTTGATAGCCATGGAAATATCCGATGGTATCTTACTATGCCCGTACATCCATATGGTGTACACTTGCTCTCTAATGGACATATGCTGGTGCCTGATAGACGAATGAGAAGACCAAATTATGGCAATGCACATTCAGTTTTTGCATATGAAATGGACTTTCTGGGACGTATTCACAGAAATATCTTTCATAAGTCTGGGTTTCACCACTGGGCAATTTCTAAAGAAAATGATGGAAATATACTGATTGCAACAAGCTCAAGATATGATACCTATATGGAAAATGCTATAGATGAAATTGATAAAAATACAGGAAAGGTTATAAGGTCTTTAAATGCAAATGAACTTTTTGACAGCACTTATGTGACACGGTATGATTGGGCACACATCAATTCATTTGAATACATCCCAGAAGAAGATGCTATAATTGCTTCTTATAGGAATATACACACAATAGCTAAGATAGATATGCAGAGAAAAGAATTGATATGGATTCTTTCTAATCCTGTGTTTTATGAAAAGACAAAACAGGCAGAAAAAGTACTAAAACCAGATGTAAATATTAAATGGTTTTTCCAACAACATGGTGTTAAAATCCTTGAGAGAACTAATGAAGGCAATGTGAAAAAAATACGTATTGCATTATTTGATAATCACACTGCAAATCGAAGACCTGTAGACTATTTTGATAATGTTAAAAAATCTAATATAATGGTTTTCACAATAGATGAAACTAATATGACTGTCAAAATGGATAAATACATCCCAGTTCCACTATCAATTACGCGTTCAAACGTAGAATTTGATAAAGAAAATAACTGTATATATGCTATGTGTGCAAATATAAAAGATGATGAAGTAGACTGTCGTGCAAAAATTATGGGATTTGATTATAGCACCAATGAATGTATAACTGATATTTCCTGCACTAATGATTATTTTATTACAAAATTTATGGATTTTAACCTTAAAAGCATAAAAAGTACTATCACAGAAGATATATCTATCTGTGCTGGTGAACTTTATGCTCCTGTGCTTGTAACAGAGGGACTTCCTGAAAAGTTTGATACAGAAAAGTACCTTACTGATGAATTTAAAAAAGATTTACATTTCAATCTCTATGGAAATATACTACAGATATTATGTAAAGACCACAACGTGTTAAAAATATTTTTGTACAATGATAAACACACATATATACAGTATTTTGATGATACAAAACAACATACAAAAATTTTTAAAGAACATGTCTATACTCTTTCAATTCCACTTACTAATCTGGAAAAAGGAAAGTATAACATTGGCATAGAATATTATAATTCTGATAGTGAAACAGATAGTAAAAATGGATTGTTTAATACTATATATTGGATTGAAATAAAGTAGTGGAAAAATAGTACCAGTTCTAACATAAAGATAACTGGTACTATTTTAAAATACTTTTTATTATTATATATTTAATTTTCTATCTCATTTACTTTAATAAATCCGCCACTCTGTGCTGGGACATATAATTTTCCATCTGTAATTTTTATAGACTTGCCCAGTGTATAGATAATTTCTTCAAGTTGATATGGACAAGGACACTCAGTTTCTTTTTCCGATGGATTAAGTGCTATTAATATTTTTTCATCCCCAGCAGTACGCAGATATACAAGAGGATAACTTTCAGGCTCACAATAAACAAAACTAATTGTTCCAAAAGCTGACAGTGCAGAAAAATTTTTACGTAACTTGCAAAGTTTTTGTATTTCATTCCAAAGTGAGTTCTTATCTCTGATTTTTTCAGATACATATGGTGCATCTTCAGATAAATCTTGCGAAGTATAAAGTTTTTCTGCAGGTGCCGTTGAAAATCCATAATTCTTCTCGCTATTCCACTGCATTGGAGTTCTGGCACCAGTGCGGTCATATCCTCCCTCAACAGAAGGAATACTTAAATGATTCATTCCAATTTCGTCACCATAATATATAAAAGGAGCACCTGGCATAGAAAGCAAAAATGCAAATACTAATTTCAATTCTTCATCGTCAAGGTATTTACCAATTCTTTGCATATCGTGATTGCCAGATGGAATACATATTAATCCTTTTTTATTAGTTAATGTATAATTCTGCATATAAACTTTCATAAATTCATATGCATTTCCTTTGCCATCTTTTCTAAAATACGGATTTTCACAACGGAATAAATCCATATAATGAGATGGTCCAAAATGCAATAAAAAGTCCATATGAAAGCCTGCCATCAAAGATTTATTTGGTTCGCCCCATTCAGAGATTAATACTGACTGTGGATATGTCTCATCTAAAAATTGGCGTATATCTTGCCACAGTTTAATTGTTTCTACATTTTCATAATCATTTTTTACTAAAGAACCAGCCATATCGACCCTAAAACCGTCACATCCTTTAGATAACCAAAAAGCCATAATATCTTTTATAGCCTGACGAGTAGCAAGTGCCTCTGGTGAATCTACCGCACTTTGCCATTCTTCTGTTGGGTTTGCAAAGCCATAATTCAATGCAGGTTGATTCGAGAAAAAGTTTACTGCTACACTGCCATAACGTGGGTAAAGTCCACGCAGCGAACCAGCAATACCATCAAACTTAGCTACATCTGTCCAGATAGAATCTGTCCAGATATATCTTTTACTATATTCATTTTCTGTGTCTTTACATGATTCTTTAAACCAAGGATGTTCTGTAGAAGTGTGCCCTGGAACTAAGTCAAGGATAACGTGCATATCACGCATATGAGCTTCTTTAAACAAATTCTCCAAGTCTTCGTTAGTTCCATAACGCGGTGCAACAAGGCAATAATCAGATACATCATATCCTGCATCCCCAAAAGGTGAAAGATAGCAAGGATTTAACCATAGTGCATTGCACCCTAACTCGCAGATATAATCTAATTTGGCAATAATACCAGCAATATCCCCGATGCCATCTCCATTACTGTCATAAAAGCTCTGTGGATAAATTTCATAAAAGATAGTTTGTTCTAGCCAATGTTTCATAAATCGTCCCTCGCTTATCATTATTTATTTTATAAATGTGATTATATCAGCCCAAAATTCTTTAATGTTGAAAAATATCCATAATATATGTTAAAATATCCATATCTACATTGTAATCATACAAAATAAAGGTGAAAGCTATGAAACAGGAGTTACGAGAAACAAGAGTTCAGGGAACAGTAGAACGTCCATTAAAAATTTACTATATGAAAAATAATGAATCCAGAATTGATATACCATACCACTGGCAGGAGCACGTTGAAATTTTATGGATACAAAATGGGAAACTCAATCTCAAAATCGGAGAAAGAACATATATTGGCAACACTGGCGATTTTTTTTATATTAATCCCCGCGAACTCCACAGTATGCAATCAGAAACTACTGATTGTTTTTATCTTGCTTTTCTCTTTCCTTTACAGTGGATTCAGTTTTCGCATATAGACGAGGCAGAAAAACAATGCATAAGTCCACTTTTAGCAGGAAATGCACAAGTTATATCACATTTGCCACAAGATGCAGCTAAACTGTCTGAAATCATTTTTCAAGAAATATATGATTTATATAACAACAACACTATAGGAAACTGGCTTGGAATAAAGGCAAATCTGTTACGATTTTATGCTTATATGTATCAATATGAATTAATCTTTTTAAAAGAGCAAAAAAACCATGCACAGACAAATTTACTTCTTGAAATTACTTCTTATATTGAAGCACATTGTAATGAAAAGTTGACATTAAAACGTTTAGGCAAAGCCTTCCATATGTCACCAAAATATTTCAGTGTATATTTTCAGAAGCATTTTTCTAAAAACTTTACAGATTATTTAACTGCAGTACGTTTAGAAATGGCAAAAAAATTGCTGATTGAAACAGATTATGAGATAGAACTAGTTGCACAAAAATCTGGATTTTCAACAAGCAGTTATTTTATTAGAATTTTTCGGTCATATACAGATACTACACCATTGCAGTACCGCAAAAATTTTAATAAAAATCTATGGAGCATTTAACTGGCGAATAGTAATTATATTGCCAATGATGCTCCATAGGTTAAAGGTTAAAATGATATCTTCTTAGACAAAATAATCTTCTTCAAAAAGTAGGGAAACTGAATCTTCTTTAAGTCCGTTTTCTGCATTCTGTTTTATGTTTTTTTCCTGCTCATCAACATCAATATTTATAACATTCTCATCTTCATTATCTTGTCTTAATAAATTATCTTCTACGTTCTTATTTTCATCTATTGGTGGCAATTTCTTGGTTATCTTAATTTCCTTGCCACAAAAATACATTGTTGTAATCAATACTCTTGAACCATCAGGTAGTGTAATTACCTGTGAAAATGTACCTTGTTTACGCTGCGGTCCTGAATTTTCTTCATCATCTATATCAGAAATTGAAAAACTTAATACATCTTCAAACTCTGTTTTTTCATTATCTGAACCTCCATTTACAGCATTTTCTTCTCCAAGCTTTACTGTGGATGTAAACTGCCCTGGCATACTGGTAAGCAAAAGCTTTCCGTCAACATAATACCTTACAGCACCACTATCTGTATTTTCTACAACAATTGTACTTTCAATGTTGCTGTCTGAAGAATTAAAAAAGTTATTTATTACTCCCTGTCTACTACAAAAATCAATCAAACTGTCGATTCCTGCTTTCCTTGTAGTATAACCTAAATCCTGCTCTCCTTCTGTTTTCTGTTCTGAATTGTAGAAATCTACAAATCCGTCATCAGCTTCACTATCAGAAGATATTTTTCCTGTATTCCTGTTATAGATAAAGGTATAATAATCGCTTACGCTTACTACTCCTTCTACCTTCATAATTCCCCTCCATTTCTTTTGTCATAATATCTTACCTATTCCTAAAAAAAGTTTCCAATGCTTCTTCTGATGTATAACACATATTTTTTACAAAATCTGGCAAATTCATATATTTTGAATACTGCACTGCTTTAATATCTATATTGACACCAGTTTCATATACATTAAGATAATTAGGCATTCCATCAGTAACTCTTGTTTCTAAAAAATCATTAAATTTATCCATATCAACTTTGTCGTTGAGAAAATCCTGCCAAAAATTTTCATGACAAGCAAATTTTAAATTATCTTGTAAATCAAGACCTTGCAAATAAGACATAACTTTTTCATACTGTGCCTTATCTTCAAGCGAAATCTGCCATTCAAATTCAGACTGTCCCTGTTTTCGACAGTATATTCCATCTTCAGTATAAAAAGTGTAGTAAATATTATCTGGAATATTTTTATCATTCGATGGATAAGTAGCTGTAGTAAACTCTGCAAAAAGCATTTCTATACTTTTTGCTTTAGATTCATCATCTTTATTATCTTTATCAGAAGTTTTAATCTCATCTGCTTTCTGGGCTTTCTTTTTTGCTTCCTCTGTGGATTCACGTAATTTAGCTTCTGCAGCATCAAAACCCATTAACAATTTCTTCCATTCTTTCTCTGTATAGGAACCTGCACCAATCTGAAAACTTTGTTCAAAAGTACCATTTTGAATTCTTGTCAAGTATTCTTCTTTCTTATCCTTTACCAACTGTGAAAATATATCTTTCATACTTTCTTTTTGACTATTTTCTTTGTCAGTTACAGGTATATTTATAGCACTACGACTTACCACATTTACCAAACTCATATAACTCCTTTCAATTTCTAAATTCGTATATAGGTATATAGCAATTTTTCAATGGGGTATTTGGTTTCCTGCTGTCCATCTGTCATTCAGAACAGCCTCACTTTCCTTTAAGGTCCAAGTGGTAAAATACATATTATCTTTTAAGATATAATGTATAAGAACTTTTAAAACCATTGTACTTGTCTTTTGACATATAGATTATCTCCCCACTGCTTATTTTTATGCTGTCAGAAGTGTATTCTAGAATATGTGCCATATTCACAATAAACCCTCTGTGACACTGATAAAATCCCTCACCTAAAAGACACCTTAAATCATCCATTGTAGAATAAATTTCAATAATGCCACCTGTCATGTGTATTGCTTTTTTTCTCCGATTACTTTCTATATACATTATATCATCTTTATTAATTACAATGCTTTTTGATTTTGTTTTGACAAGCAATATATTTTGATTATCTTTTTCTCTTTTATTCGCCTCCTTTTCTACACCAGCCAATGCATTTCCAGATTTATCCAGTGCATCGGTCTGCTTTCTGAAAAATCCACCATTACTGTATGCTTCTGTGTTCATTATCAACCTCCCTTACCTCTATATATCGGCTAAATTATATAATTGTTTCGCCGATATGTAATAAAATGTTTACTAAATGTAACAAAAACTTACTGCTTTTCTCCATAGTAATAAAAGTTTTTGCTTTCACATAATTTAACAGGCACAATTTGCCCTATAAGGGATTCATCGCCTTTAAAGTGAACTAAATAATTCTGTCCTGTTCTGCCTGTAACAAAACCTTCTTCCTGTGTATTTTTCTCTTCAACTAATACATATACTGTACTTCCTACATACTGTGCAGCTTTTTTTGCTGAAGTATTTTGTACAGTATTTAAAAGCCTTTCAAATCTTTCCTTTACAACTTCTTCTGGAACTTGATTTTCCATAGAAGCTGCTGGTGTTCCTGTGCGTTTACTGTATATAAATGTAAATGCACTGTCATAACCCGCTTTTTTGATTACATCTAAAGTCTCATTAAAATCTTCTTCTGTTTCACCCGGAAAACCTGTTATTATATCAGTTGTAATAGCAATATCAGGAACTGCTTTTCTTATCTTGCTAACAAGTTCTAAATAGCTTTCTTTAGTATAATGGCGGTTCATAATTTTAAGAAGGCGGCTGCTTCCTGACTGTAATGGAAGGTGCAGATGATGGCAAAGTTTCTCTGACTGTCCCATAAATTCTATAAGTTCATCTGACAAATCCTTTGGGTGAGAAGTCATAAAACGTATACGCCTAAGACCTTCAATCTGCTCTACCATTTTAAGAAGCTCTGTAAAACTTACAGGTTTGTCCAAATTTTTACCATATGAATTTACATTTTGTCCAAGCAACATAACCTCTACAACACCATCACTTACAAGACGCTTTATCTCTTGAATAATATCCTCTGGTTTTCTGCTTCTCTCTCTGCCACGCACATAAGGAACAATACAATAACTACAGAAGTTATTACATCCAAACATTATATTTACACCACTTTTAAAATGATATTTCCTTTCTGTTGGAAGCTCCTCCACAATTTGTGCTGTCTCATCCCACACATCAATAATTACTTTTTTGCTACTTGGCTTATCTAAAATCTTCATAGCAAGAAGTTCTGCCAGTTTAAATATATTGTGTGTGCCGAAAATAATATCCACATTTTGATAACTTGTACAAATTTTTTTAACTGCTTCCTTTTCCTGCATCATACATCCACAAAGGACTGTAACCATATCTGGATTTTTCTTTTTATACTTTTTAAGTTGTCCAATTCTTCCATATAATTTGAGGTTGGCATTTTCTCTAACTGTACAAGTGTTAAATACAACAAGGTCTGAATTTTCTGAATCTGTTTCTACATAGCCAATGCATTTAAGAATACCCATAATTTTTTCAGAGTCTCTTGCATTCATCTGACAGCCGAACGTTTGAGTAAACGCAGTTGGGCGATGTCCATTTTTCTGTTCAAACTCTCTAACCCATTCCTGACATTTTGCCATATAATAGTATTGCCGAGCTGGTTCCTCTGTTGGTGGCTGCACGTTTAAATCTATCTTGTCTAAATCAATTTCGTTATACATTTCTCTTAATTTTTTCCCTTTCTATCATATAAGTTTCTTTTTGTATTTCTTAATCTCAGTCTATAGCTTCATACGATATTTTCACATTCACTGCTCTGCCTTCTCGTCCGGCTCTTAAAGCTTTCGCTTCTTTCAGACTCTTGTGAGTAAACTTACAAAAATTGTCAATTATCTGGGTCACAGTTGCCGCATGGTGCATAACCTGCGTTTTCTGCTTCTTTGACTGTGTTAAAATATGCTTGGTTCTCCTTGTCAGGCAATGAACCACAATCAGGTAGATGATACTTTTTAGAATTTATATTTCCTATATAATTTGCTATTTTAGTCTGATTTTTGTTAGTCTGGCTGCTATTTTTCTGAGTATTTTCTTTAATATTTTTGCTTGCAGAAGATTTTGTTGTATTAAATGTTATATTCTTTCCATCGCTTACAGCTACTATATCTCCAAGTTCATCTGTACGATAAATATCACAACCCATTGCATTAAATCTTGCAAGTGCATCTTCTGACGGATGTCCATATTTATTATCTCTGCCAGAACTTATAACCACACTGTCAGGATGCATTGCCTGCATAAATGCTTGTGAAGATGAATATTTACTACCATGATGACCTGCAAGATAGACATCACATGACAAGTCAATGCCTGTCTCAAGCATTTCATACTCGCTTTCTATCTCAGCATCACCTGTCATTATAAATGTATTATTTTCATTCACCAGTTTAATTGCAACAGAGTAATCATTGGCATCATCATAATGTGTATCATTAGGTGCAAGTATTGTAAATTCTGCATCTCCTATTTTATATTCTTCGCCACTTTTCGGATATGTAATATCTATATTTTTTTCATCTATCAGATTAACAAAAGACTTATAAACTTTGCTTTCAGCCTTATAATCAGGTGCAATTACAACATCAGCGTCATATGATTCTAATGCACCTACAACCCCATTTAGGTGGTCAGCATCGTAATGTGTAACAATAATATAGTCAAACTTATTAACATTTTCATCCTGCAAATAAGACACAAAACTTGATGTGTATTTGCTGTCACCACCATCAATAAGCATATAATGTCCATCACTTTCAATAAGCGTAGCACTTCCCTGCCCTACATCAATAAAGTGTACTTCTAAGTTTCCATCGTCTGGTACTACCTGACTGCTTTCATTTTGTAAACTTACTACTACTCTATCATCTTGTGTATCTTCTGAAACATTGTTATCCAGACTGCACCCTGTAAATATAAGAGTTGCAGTTAATATAAATGTCAGCAATCTCTTTATTATTTTTTTATCCATTTTCAATCCCCTTTCCAAATTTAGAATATTTTTTCTTTTCCAAGATATTTTTCTTCAAATTCCTTTGCAGGAACAGGTTTTGAAAAATAAAACCCCTGTATATAATCAGGCTTAAGTTCCTTTACACATTTAAAATCTTCTTCTGTCTCAACTCCCTCATAGCATACCATTAAATTAAGGCTATGTGCAAGTTCAGTAAACTGTTTGACAACTACATAGTCATAGTGGCTTTTCTTTATTCCTTTTATAAAAGCCTTATCAATTTTTATCAAATTAAACATCATTTCTTTAATATAACGCAAATTTGAATATCCCGTTCCAAAGTCATCTATAGCAAGATTTAAACTTCTGCTATGAAAAGATTCAAGGATATTTTGTGTAGTGCAACCAGAGTCAAGTTCACCACTTTCAGTAATTTCAAATAATATATTATCGCTTTTAATTCCATACTTTTCAATAAATAAATCAATATCACTTATAACATTACTCTTCTTAATCTGAACAAAAGAAATATTTATATTCACACGAAAATAAGGACATTTTTTCTGCCACTCCATACATTTACACATGGCTTCCTCAATAATCCATCTGCCAACTGGTATTATAAGCCCACTCTCTTCAAGAAGTGGTATAAATACCTTTGGAGATATCATTCCAAACTCTTTACTTTTCCATCTTAAAAGTGCCTCTGCACCATATATACATGCCTTTTTCATATTTACTATAGGTTGGTAGTAAAGTGTAAATCCTTCAAAATTATTTTCTACTGACTTTCTTAAAGCCTCTTGTATTTCAAGTTTATAGACATATTCGTTGTATTCATTTTCATCATAACATATGCACATATTTTTGCCATTTAATTTTGCAAGCCTTAATGCAAACTCTGCCTTTTCAATAAAATTTAAATCTATTGTTTCATCTTCTGTAAAGTATACAAAACCTCCTGATATTGTGTAAAAAAGCTTGTAGTATCTTTCACCTATATGTTCATCAACCATCGCTTTTATTTCTGTGTACATTGCTGCTGCAGGATTATCATTTATAAAACTTAAATTTTTACAAAAAATCATTATTTCGTCACCACTCATACGATAAATCCTTGCTTTTCCTTTGGTAACCTTAATGATGCACTTAGCAAGTCCATTTAATGTCTCATTGCCTATTTCCCTATTGTACCTTTCATTAATATCTTTAAAATTATCTATGCCTATAAGCAGTAAAAAGCCGTTGCCAGAAAACTGCCTGTCCATATTTAGTATATCTTGTCTAAGTCTTACCTCACGATATAGTCCTGTTATATTGTCAATTTTATTCTTTCTTCCTAACTCTGATATTCTTCCCACGAGATACTTAGCTTTGCCATTATCATTAAATATAATCTGTCCTCTACTGCTTATCCATATTGGATGATTATTTTTATTAAGCCATCTGTATTCGAGGTCGTGTTTAGTTATCATCCCATTTTTAATCAATTCTAAATTTTTATTAAACATATCCCTGTCACTTGGATATACACAATTTTTTATAATATTTGAAGCATTATAAAAGTCCGATGTGTCAAATAAAAAAATTTCTGCAGCCCTGTCTGTAATATTATAATGGTCTTCGATAAGGTCTAGTATAAACAGATAATCATCTGTACTTTTGGACAATATTTTAAATACATTGATAAATTGTTCAAAACTAATGTGTTCACCCATATTTCATCTCCTTCCAGTTGTAATTACTGTTTTTCCAGATTATACTTATTTCTGCATTTAATTATAAAATAACGCAGACTGAATATAAGCGTAACAATGGAAAGTAAAATTACTACCATAAATAAAACCGCCATAAATGTAGAGCTCCCACCAAAGACATATTGTATTATATAAGTTGTTGAATTAAATATTATATGTGCTAATATTGAACAAAGTATACTACCTGTTGCATAAACTATCATTCCTAAAACCATTCCAAGAAGAAATGCATAAATTCCTTGTATCAGATTCATATGATATATTCCAAAAAACATTGCCTGTAATACATTGCCAATCCAAAATCCAAAGGCTAGACGTGTTCTGTCAAATATTGCACCACGAAATATAATTTCTTCAGATGAAGGTCCTATAAGTAGTACGTATATAAATGTCAAAATTCCACCACTTGGCTCAAGGTTTTTCATAATTTCATTAT
>CANOID010000072.1 GCA_947565985.1 uncultured Lachnoclostridium sp. | reverse complement strand
TTTTTACTGCACTATTATTTACAAGTATACTGCCATCCTTAATCTGCTTTTGTATATATGAGCGTGACATCTCAGGAAATTGTACAGATAAAAATTTATCTAGACGTATCCCAACATCTGCTTCACTGACATATAATTTCTTCTTATTCTGATTATCTATATTATCAATGTTATCAATATTATCTGTACTACCCATATAATTCATTTTTCTTCACCTTTCCTGCTTCTTATCCTAAAAACCTCCAAATCTTCATCGTTATAATAAAACATTATTAAAAATGCCGCTATCACAGTTGATACTACCACATAACAGTCGGCTACATTGAATATAGGGAAATCAATTAATTCAAAATATAAAAAGTCAATCACATATCCATTGATTATTCGGTCTATCATATTGCCTGTAGCACCAGCGACAAGAAGTATTAAAAGCATACCCATAGGTATATATCTCTTTGTAAATGGGATTTTTATATATGCTGCAATTACTACAACAAGTATTATAAAAGTTAATAGCAACAGAAAAAAACGCTGATTTTGAAGAACACCAAATGCAGCACCATGATTTTCGAGGTAAAGAAAACTAAATACTCCTTTTATAACAGATATTCCATCTGTCCCCTTAATGCTTAATGCAGCCAGTTTAGTAAGCCTGTCTGCCGCAAGTAGTATTATAAATCCAGCTAGTCCAAATATATATTTTTTCATTTTTAAGATTTTAAACTCCTGCTTGTAAGTGCTTCTTTCATTTCAGCATCTATAACATCATTTTTAGTTATTGCATTTCCCATACCATCCAGAAGTACGAATTTTATTTTTCCTGCATCCATTTTTTTATCGCTTTTTGACACTTTTATTATATCATTAGAATTTAAACCGCTTATATCCAGTGGAAGATTTAATGAGCTTAACATATTACAAATTTTTTCATAATCACTTTCACTTATCATTCCACGTTTCATTGAGATATATGATGCAGCAACCATGCCCACAGATACACATTCACCATGTAACATTGTAAAATTTTTAAGTTTTTCTACGGCATGTCCAAGTGTGTGTCCAAAGTTTAAAACTGCCCGCTCACCTTTTTCTAGTGGGTCATTTTCCACTACAGCTCGCTTAATCTCACAGCTTCCTGCAACTATTTCTTCAAGAATTGCAATGTCACGTGAATTTATTCCATTATAATTGTCTAAAATATATTTAAAATACTTCATATCCCTTATAAGACCATGCTTGACTATCTCACCAAATCCTGAGTAATACTGTGCATCAGTAAGAGTTTTAAGTGTAGAGATATTTATATAAACAGCAGATGGCTGGTGAAATGCTCCAACCATATTTTTATATCCTCTAAAATCAACACCTGTCTTGCCTCCAATACTGCTGTCTACCATTGCAAGCAGTGATGTTGGCATTTGTATTATACGGATACCACGCAGATACGTTGCAGCGACAAAACCTGTTAAATCCCCTACAACACCACCACCAAGGGCAATAAGTGCATCTTTTCTGTCAAAATGTGATATTACTAGTTTTTCATATAAATCAGTTACGACATCAAGATTCTTTGATTGCTCTCCTGCCTTAAATGTAAAAGAAATTACTTCTGATGCATAGTTTTTTACAATATCCATAACATCTTCTAGATATTTTGCACTAACTGTACTGTCAGTAACTATACAAAGCCTGTGTCTTTTAGTTTTTAATTCTTCCAAAACATCAGCAACACCTCTAAAATCTTGTGCTATTGTTATATTATAAATAGGTTTTTTATTATAATGTACTGTAATTACCTTACCCATTATTTTCTCCTTCTTTATTCTGTGTCAATAAATGTAAATCCGCTTTCAATATCACCTTTACTTTCTAGTGTCTGGACAGTCGTATGTGTATCACTGCTCCATGAAAATGTTTCTCCAGCAGATTTGTCTATCATTTCTGGCTCTGGTGTATGTAATATAAGTTCTTTATCTTCAAGCATCTGAAGCTGTGATAGAGCAAATTTTTTTATCTTTTCACGGTAATCTTCATAATTATATAAAAGCTGTTCTGACTTTGCCTTTATATTAGTTGCTTCTTGTTGTGCAGACAACTTAACACTTAAAGCCTCTGCTTCTGCTTTGCTTATAATTTCTTTAGCCTTTTCTTCTGCTTCTTTTATAATAAAAGCAGCTCTCGTCTCTGATTCTTTTACAAAAACATCAGTCTCTGCTTTAATGCTGCCAGTTTCTGTTTTTGCATTTTCTATAATTTCTTTAGCCTTTTCTTCTGTCTCTTTTATAATTGTATCAGCTTGTATTTTAGCAGCTTCTTGTGTTTCAGAAGAAGTCTTTTCCGCAAGAACAAGAGCTTTTTGCAATGTATTCTCCATCTGTTTATAATACTGTATTCCTTCGCTTAAAGAAGTTATTTTATCTTTTAAATCTCTGTTTTCTTTTAAAATAGCTTCATAGCTTTCATGTATAGAAGCTAAAAATTCATCTGTATCTTTTTTATTATATCCACTCATTGACGTTTTAAGCGTATGATTTTGGATATCAACCGATTTAAGCATATTTTGAGTGCCTCCTTCTATATGTACTGTTTAACCGTTATATGATAACGTCCTTTTTTCGTTGTGAACTGTGATGCCTCAATCCTGTATTTTCCATATCCACTTATAGAAATAATATCTCCATCATATAAAATTTTAGAATTTTCTGTGCATAAACGTCCATTAATATGCACATTTCCATCTTTTATTAGCAAAAGACACTTAGAACGTGACATTTTAATTGCAACTGCAGTCACCGCATCTAAACGCATTGAAGATACGCTCCCATGTATATCCTTATATTCCTGTATAAGTGAAAGATATGCACCATCAACAGTTTTTGCCTGAACGGATGTATGACGCACCCGTTTAATATTTAAAAGAAGAGAAGCTTTATCCTGACAACAAAACACATATCCGATACAAGCATTGCCTGTATCTGCTTTTTTTACAACGATATCTCCAACTTGGTCTCGCTCAATGCCTACACCCATTATAGTTCCAAGAAAATCTCTGTGTGTGAGTGCATCACAGAATTTTTTATTTACAGGACTTATTTTAATACATTCTATTGGAAAATCATTTTCTTCTACTTCTCTGTAGCCTTCTTCTGGCAGAAAACACACCATTTTTCTTTCAGCATCTTTATAGCCACCAAAAACAATTACATAATTCTCTAAAATATTTTTTTCTTCAAACAGCTTATACATAAGCCCCATTTCATTAAGACCAACAAAGCCACTAAACACTGGTCTGCCACGTTTATTTGCAAGACGAGACAAATCATTAAAATGATTATATATTATCTGTTCTTCTTTCGTTAAATGCATTTTTATGCCTCCATAAGATATGAGCAGAAATTGCTCAGATAAAAGAATACTATTAATGCAATATATGGACTTATGTCCACTTTAAAACATCTGAGTACAGAGTGTTTTACTATCTTTTGTACAAGCATAAGTACAGGCATTGCCAATACATCTATAAGTCCTTTTAGAGCCATGCTAAATGGTAGCATATTTTTTAAAACGTACAAAAGAACAAATACTTCTAGAATTATAAAAAAGATATTTAAACAATATGCTATATAATAAAGCATAGCTTAGAACTCCTTGTTTAATGTAGGAATATTTATGCCATCACTGCTTGATGCCACATTTTTAATATAATCTCCAGAGATATCAATGCTCTGTGGTGCAAAAATAAATATATATCTTGATACTTGACGCATATTTCCTGTAATTGAATAGAGACACCCTGATATAAAGTCCATAATTCGCTGTGCTTCCACTATGTCTATTCCTTCAAGGTTGACAACGACAGGCTGTCCACCTAAAAGAATTTCACAGACCTGCTGTGACTCGCCAAAATTAGCAGGCTTGACAATATTTACTTCCAATCCGCTTGATGAAGCTGAATGTATAGGAACTACCTTGTTTTGTGACGTATATGACGTAGTCTTTCTTGAGTTAAATGAAACTGGCTCTTCATAGTCGCTGCCATAATCTTTCTGTGAATATGCAGATACAGGTCTTTTCTCCTCTTTCTTCTGCTCACGCTGGATGCGTTTCTCTTCACGTTTTAATTCCTTTTCATCATAACTGTCATACATTTCGTCTTCATCATAATCATCTTCATCTGTTAATTTTAAAAAATTCATAAATTTATCTAAGCGGCCAGCCATACTATCCTCCATTTCTGCACTTACCTGGTACAGCACTCCATACCATTATACTACAATGTTCCTCTCTCCAAAAATTGCTGTTCCCACCCTTACATGAGTTGCCCCTTCTTCAATAGCAACTTCGTAATCATTCGTCATTCCCATTGAAAGAATATTCATGGAAACATTATCAATGTTTTTACTGCCAATGTCAACAGATAAATCTTTTAAAGCCCGAAATATCATCCGATTATTTTCGGCATTTTCGACAAAAGGAGCTATTGTCATAAGTCCTTTTATATGAATGTGTGGCAGTTTTGCTATATTTATTATAAGTTCCTCTGCATTTTCAGACTTAATGCCAGATTTGGTTTCTTCTTCGGCAACATTTACTTCTATAAGTATATCGGCATCAAGCCCTTTTTTTTCACAATATAATTCAATTTCTTCTGCAAGATGGAGTGAATCCACAGAATGGATAAGGCAGGCACGGTTAACAACATACTTAATCTTGTTTGTTTGTAGATGCCCTATAAAATGCCATGAAATATTTTTTGGAAGCATATCGTATTTTTCTTTCAATTCTTGTGCTTTATTTTCACCAAATTCCCTTATGCCAAATTCATACGCTTCTTCTATAAGTCTGACTGGCTTAGTCTTACTTACAGCAATAAGCGTAACACTCTCTGGGTTGCGACTCGCCCTTGCACACGCTGCCTTTATCCGCTCATTTGTTATTGTTAGATTTTCTTTAACCATCTCTGCCTCCTAATACCTAATAAATAATTTCATCTTCACCTATTATACCAGGGTTTAATATAATGTGGTCATATGTTGAAAGTCCATAACTGGTATCTTTTGATACTATTGCATACTCATCATTTGAATAAAGTTTTTCAACACGCCTAAATTCACAAAAACCCTGATTACAGTTGTAAACACCATCAAGTTTTGCAGTTTTTTTAAGCTGCATTGATTTTTTTCCATTTACTATTGTAGTTCCTGCCTTAAAAAGTGAAGCGTCAATATATACGTTCCCATCTTCTGTTTCATAATGTGTACTGGCAGGTTTGAATGTATTCTTCTCTGTTCCATCTTTCTTGTATGTAAGAACAGTCACACCATCACTTTCATTATCTCCACCTTTAGTAATATATTCTTTTGGAACTATATAAAATCGTTTCTGTAAAATTGAAGAAACTGGAATTTTCAATCCATCTGCATTATTAAATTCTATTTCTATGTCAAGATATCTATTGTCAAGATATCGTATCATGTATTTATCAAAATCGAGCTTTGCGTAATATGATGAATCTATAATAAAAGTAGAAACACCTGCTGTAACTTTAAGACCATCTTTTTTCAATGTTACAGGTATTGTTTCTTTATCACAAATTTTTTTATACTGTTTATCTGATAGCGGAAGTATCACCGACCATTTTTCACTATTTATAATCTTATAAACAGCATTGCCAGCTTTAACAGAGTCTGTACTCCTAAGCTGTGTCCAGCTATCATTCATATCTTTAAAGTTGTCTTTTGTAATATTATCTACTGATAAATCCTCAAGCCCATCTGAACAAAAAGAAATAATGCCCGGCTCTTTTGCTTTCACAAGTTCCAGTGATGAGGTATTTTGCTTTTTTTTCATCACTTTATCAAGCTGCTTTAAAAGGTTTACTGTAGTCATTTTAAGGAGTGTGTTATCTATATTGTATTTAAAATTAGTTACATTACCATATTCAGATAAATCGAAACTTCCTCGGAAGCTTGCTATATCACTTCGTATTTCTCTTGTATCTTCTCCAGAGAGTGTAACATCTTTTGATTCAATGGCTGAAATATCACCAGCAAACTGTCCTGTTTCATCGATTGAGTACACAACCGTATTAGCGCCTATTTTAGCACCTTCACCAACATAATAATTGACAAATCCGTTTTTTTCTGTTGTAATAACTGATTCGTCTCTTATGATAATTCCTCTTATAACTTCATCATCAGCAATCTGTGTATCAGTAACTTCATATATTGATATATGTTCTTTTGTTACAGATTGTATAAATAAGATAAGAAGAGCAGTCGCAAAAATTAAAAGCAGTGACCCTGTTAGAAAATGCTGGCGACGCTTCATTTTTACAACTTTTTTATTTCGTTTGTGTACTGCCAAAACGAATCCTCCTCTCCGATACACTAATTAGATTATTATAGACTGTAAAAAAGTTTTTGTCTAGCCCTTGCAAAATTTTCATAAATCTGACATAAAACTATTACATATTTTTAACTTTTTCGGTAATGTTAATAATGTAAGAGGCTATTTTAATTTAAAAGGAGGAATTTGCATGAAAATTCTTGACTATCTCCTGTTGACACTTGTTATAATTGGTGCAATCAACTGGGGACTTATAGGCTTTTTGAATTTTGACCTTGTACGCGTTATATTCGGGGATATGTCCCTTTTATCACGTATTATATACGCTGCCGTTGGTATAGGCGGTCTGTATGCAATAAGTTATTACGGACGCATCCATACTGCTAATGATTAAAGCTGTTCTTCTTTGTACTGTAACGCAGCCATGCTATAATCTATGCATGGCTGTGTAGTTATTCCATACTAAGCAGATAGTTCATTTGGCTATATAAACTGTATACATCACTTGCGTGCATAACAACCGAAATGTAATTGTTGCCATTAGGTCCTGTAGAATAGAGTATAAGGTTAGAACCAGCCATCAATGTAGTACCAGTTTTTCCACCTATAACTTTAACTCCTTCTGGCGGTGTTTCTGTATCTATGTTGTACTTTACAGTTGATATAAAATTCAACTCTTTCTTGTTACCACTGGTATCTCTAAATCTTACCTTGACGTTCCCCTTACTTATAAAATCTAGAAATTCAGGATAGTCTGATACAAGTTTGTTAAATACAAGATATAAATCATAGGCTGTAGTATAATGATTATCATCATGCAGCCCATGTGGATTTGTAAAGTGACTTCCAGCAGCACCAAGCTCTGCCATTTCTTTATTCATAAGTTTAGAGAACTCTTCTACACTTCCAGATATATGTTCTGCAATAGCTATCCCTGCATCATTGCCGGAGTATACGATAAGAGCATATAAAAGCTTTTCTAACTTTACTTTATCCCCTTCACTAAATCCGCACAGTTTTGCACCATATTCTGTTATATGTGATGCGTTATAACTTATTGTAACTATATCATCAGCATTTCCATATTTTAAAGCAACAAGTGCTGTAACAATTTTAGTAACGCTTGCAGGATATAATTTCTTGTATATATCATGAGCATATACCATTTTATTTGTTTCAGCATTTATAAGAAGTGCTGAATCCGCTGGAAGATTTATGTCCTTTTTTGTCTGTTTGCCTGTTTGTATTACACAGACATCCTCTGAAAGATAATCTTGACTATACCAGTCTGTATCCGCAGATGTTTCTGCACTTACAGGAATATCAAAGTTATAATCCATAAAGAGCAAGTCAGATTGTTCAGTGCATCCGCTAAAAAAAATAGCAGAAGCAGTAAAAAGTGCTATGGCTTTGCAGACAGATTTTCTTTTATTATGCATAATAATGCCTTTCACAATTACTATTCTCTTTTAAAAACCTCACGCCATTCAAGGTCTCCCCTCTCAAGGGCCTTTATAAGTAACTCTGCTGTTGCAAGGTTTGTAGCAAACGGAATATTATATGTGTCACAAAGATGAATTATAGTATTTACATTAGGCTCATGTGATTTAGGAGACAATGGGTCTCTTAAGAAAATAACCAAATCAATTTGGTCATGTTCTATCTGTGAAGCAAGCTGCTGTTCTCCTCCAAGATGTCCTGCAAGATACTTGTGTATATTGAGGTTTGTCACTTCCTCAATAAGCCTTCCTGTAGTTCCTGTGGCATAAATACTGTGTTTACTTAAAATACCCCTGTATGCAATACAAAAATTCTGCATAAGATTTTTCTTGGCATCGTGTGCTACCAATCCTATTTTCATCTTATCACCCCTCTTATTTTTAGTAACTAATGCTACATTGATGTCTTGTTATAATTCTAAATCTATGTCTATGTCTATATCTCTATCATAATCACCTCGCATAGTAAATCCTGAATTACTCGTTCTAGCAGGCTGTATTCCTATATTCATAACTAGACCTATACCAATCATCGAGGATATCATTGAACTTAGCCCATTACTTATAAATGGCAACGGTAACCCTGTGTTTGGAAATAATCTTGTTGCTACACATATATTGGCGAATATCTGGAACATAAACATTGCAGCTACACCAAGTGCAATCATCCTCCCCAGAAAATCCTGCGCTTTCTTAGCCACTGTAAAACATTTAAATATTATTACTGCAAAAAGCAGTAATATAAGACAACATCCCAAAAAACCAAACTCTTCTCCAACAACTGACCATATAAAGTCACTTTCATTAACCGATATTGTACTGTATGAGCGTGATGCTCCATCTCCACCGCCATCTTGGATAAATTTTCCATATAACTTGCCCGAAGCAATTGCACTTATACATTTGTTCTGCTGCCAGTTAAGGTCATCAGGGTCGTCATCTGGATGCAGCCAAGCGTGTATACGCTTATACTGATATCCTCTTAGAATAACGTTGTTCGGCTGCTGCACATACCAAAACATTACAAGACTTAATGGTATTCCAAGTGCGATTATCGGTGTTAATATCTTATATGCTGTGCCTGCTGCAAATACAAGCACTATCATAATAAATACAGCCACAAGACTTGATGATAAGTCTGGCTGTGTTAAAATAGCTACAACTGGTAACATAGTTGTAATTACAATTATAAGTAATGTACTTATCCTGTCAACTTTATTCTTTAGTTTAGTATACAGCGTGGCAAGTGTAATGATTAATATGATTTTCATAAGCTCAACTGGCTGGAATGAAGGAAGTGGACCAAGTTGAATCCATCTGTTTACACCTGTTCCATTATCTGTGCCAAGTGCAGTATGCGTAGCAAGAGTAAGAAACAATCCTATTACATAGTACACTGGTGCAAAATTACATATAAAGTGATAATCTATTAATGACAGAATGGCTATAATAAAAAGACCAAGAATGATACCTGTAATCTGACCTTTCATCAAAGCCATGCCCATCTTTTCACCTCCTGCAAGCTTAACACAGAATGTACCTATAAGACAGACGGCTATAACAACCAACAAAAGAGAAAAATTATATTTTTTCCAATCATACCGTTTAATACGTTTAATCATTTTAACACTCCTAAATGCTATCCACGGAAGGGCCTTTTATCCTTTATCGGAATACTTGCAAGCACCGCATTAACTGTGCCTGACTCATCGTCAAGCTCTGTTCTTGTAACCTTTATATCAAGTCCCTTCGTATCTATATCCACATATTTTGAAATAACCTTGATAATATCATTTTTCATCTGTTCCATCAGCTCTGGTGAACATACAGCCCTGTCAGATGTAATCGCCAGCTTCAGGCGGCTCTTGGCAATATCACTGCTGCTTTCAGAGCTTTTAAACCAATTTGACAAAAAGCCCATAAATTTCCTCCACTATCTTTTAAATATAGATGCAAACCTCTGGAAAAAAGTCTTTGTCACTTCTAGATCCAGATAAGGCACATTTTCACCAAGTATGCGCTTGCTTATGTTCATATATGCCTGACCTGCTTGACAGTCAGAACCAGCAAGAGGTTCACCATTATTTGCAGATATAACAATATGTTCGTCATCAGGTACAATTCCAATTAAATCAATTGCCAAAATTTCTACTACATCATCACTTGACATCATGTTGCCTTCTTTTACCATGTCGGCACGCAGCCTGTTTACAATAAGGTGAGTTTTGTTGATGTCGTTGGCTTCAAGAAGCCCTATAATACGGTCAGCGTCACGCACAGCCGACACTTCTGGCGTTGTTACTACAAGTGCACGGTCAGCACCTGCTATTGCATTTTTAAATCCCTGTTCTATACCAGCAGGACAATCTAAAAGTATGTAATCAAATTCATTTCGCAATTCACTTGTAAGCTTTTTCATTTGTTCAGGTGTCACTGCAGTCTTGTCTTTTGTCTGTGCAGATGGTAAAAGATATAAATTAGGGTATCTTTTATCCTTTATAAGTGCCTGCTTAATCCTACAATTATTCTCAACAACATCAACTAGGTTATAAACAATTCTATTCTCTAACCCCATTACAACATCTAGATTTCTAAGTCCTATATCAGTATCAATAAGTGCAACTTTTTTGCCCATCATAGCCATACCTGTACCTATATTAGCTGTTGAGGTTGTCTTCCCTACTCCCCCTTTTCCAGATGTTATAACTATTACTTCTCCCATAGTTTAATTCCTCCTGTCAAAACTATTTGTAATCTATTTTTAAATTTGGCTTTTGCCATTACATCCTTATTAAATACAGCTTATAACTGAATTTCAGACAGAACATCCTTGTCAAGTGGCTCTATATATATATTCCCATCCTCCAAATATGCTATTTTGGTTTCATGGGCTGTATTTTTTTGTTTCTTTCCTTTCTTATCGGTATTATCAGGAGAACGTGCAATAGCATCTGCTATCCTTATCTGTACAGGCTGCATGTCAAGAGCTACAACAAATGCATTAACATTGCCAGCCGCACCAGCATATACATTGCCTTGAAGCGAGCCAAGTATTATTACATTACCTTTTGAAATTACTTTTGCACCTGGCTTTATATCTCCAATTATTACAATACTTGTCTCCACATCAAGTACTTGCCCTGAACGCAAGTTTCCTTTATAAAACTGTCCTGTATTATTACTGTTGTCCTGCTCATTAAGCTTTTTTTCCAGAGCCTGTCTAAAATTCTCCTCTGTCTCTGGGTCTTCCTCCACTACACATAGTATAGAAAGCTGGCAATTTGCCTGAATTATATCTATAATCTCCATCTGCTGCACATCTGAAAGCTTATGCCCTTTAAAAGATATTGCTTTATAAGCTTCGCCAAAAAATGATGCTGAATCCTTGAATTTATTGGCAACATCTTTTTTTAGTGTCTCATAACTGGCATCAGGGCTTAGAACCAGAATTATCCCTGATTTACTTCCTTTAATAACTACAGTTTCACCCATATTCCCCTCCATCAAATAAATTAATCTATATGTGTTGTACTTGATTCTGGCATTTTTATAGCTCCTGAAACCTTTTTCCTTGCCTTATCTTTTTTATTTTTATTACTAAAATAATATTTATAAACATCTCTTGCCGTCTGTGCTGCGTTTGATGATGTATATCCGTTTGGAATATTGCAAGTTACTGATATCTCAGGTTTATTGTAAGGTGCATATGAAACAAACCACGCATGATTTGGATGTGACTTTGTCTGTTGCGCAGTACCTGTTTTGCCTGCCACTTGAACATTTAAGCCCTGAAACATAGGTTTAATGGAACTGTGAGAGCCATTTACAACAAGATACATTCCATTGTGTACTGCATTCCATGTGGAGTCTGAAACTTCCACCTTATTTCTGGTTTTTGCCGTATTGTCAAGTACAACTTTTCCTTTGACATTTTTAATCTTGTCAATAAGCGTAAGGTCATATGTTGTTCCACTATTTGCCACAGTTGTAATATACCTTGAAACCTGTGCTGGTGTATATGCATTAGTATCCTGCCCAATTGCGGCACGAACTGCATCACTACTTGCAAATGTTGGTGATATTTCAGATATTTCAACACCAGACTTGTCAGTAAGTCCAAAAAGGTCTGCATATTTCTTTAAACGACTTATACCTCTTGGATAGTTAATACTTCCGTTAGATGTCTTGCCACTGAGCATATATCCAACACTGTAGAAGAAATAGTTACATGATACTTCCAAAGCTGTAGAAACTGTAAGACTGCCATGCGATGAAGAACTCCAGCATTTCGCTGGGTGGTCAATCAAGTCAAAAACCGTCTTGTCATATATTGTGTCATACACACTTATAACACCTTCTTCAAGGGCTGTTACAGAGGATAGTATCTTAAATGTAGAACCCGGTGCCATCGCCTGTTGTACAGGTCTATTTAACAGTGGTGAAGACTTACTTTGTGTAAGGAAAGTATTAAAATAATCTGCATCTACTTTATTCGCCATCTTATTATTATCATAACTTGGATATGTCACCATAGCTTTGACTTTACCAGTATTTACATCTGTTATTACAATTGAACCAGAACATGGTTCAAGCCCAAGTTGCCCTGGCGTAATTTCAAGTTTTTTAATCTTTTGAACAAGGAATGTATATGCTGACATATATCCTCTTTCAAGATTTTCATAGTCTTTTGCATTGTATTTAATATTGCCTTGGTCAAACATAAGCAAGCAACAGTCTTTTCCTGACAGTTCATAGTGGTATATAAGATAACTGTATACCATCTTGATATAACCAGTATCTTTTTTCAATAGATTTATGCCATAGTCAAGCAGCATTTCATATAACTCTGATGAACTGTAATACCTGTCACCAACATCTAGTCCTCTTAAATCAATCCAGTTTTCAGAGACTGCATATTGCAGGTAACGGCTTAAACTAAGCTTGCCAGCCGTGTATTTTTTATATATCTCATCTGAAGTATCTATCTCATCTTTAAGAACTATATTTTTATTCTTTAGCAGTTCATAGAAATAATCTGTAAACTCTGCCATATCATCAGATAAATCATGTGATGTCACTGTGCTTCCAGTTTTTAATATCTCTCGAAGCTTATTTATTATAAATTTAGATTTCTTCTTGTATTTTTTATGTGTACTTTTCTCAAGCTTAGAAGCATTTTTATCTTCAAATCTCATTACATTGACAAGGTTGTTTTGTATAAGGGCATTGTACACATCATATACTGGGATTTTAATACCTGTTGCTGAGTGTCCTTTTGTGCCAGCATCTCCACTGTTATGCATACTTGTCACAAGTATTCCTGCAATATGCTCTTCTAAAAGATGATAACACTCCTCCTGCAAATCAGCATCAATCGAAAGATATATATCATTGCCTGCTACTGGTTCTTTCCTGTCATTTACATTTGTAACACGCCCCACGCCATTGACTGTAAGTGTTTCTTTTCCTTTTTTTCCTTTAAGCTTATTTTCAAATGTACTTTCAATACCTGACAAACCTATTTG
>CANOID010000071.1 GCA_947565985.1 uncultured Lachnoclostridium sp. | reverse complement strand
AAGCAGTATGAAAAATATAGATGCACTTAATAATGCAAAACCATATATGGATAATTTTAAAAGTTTCAAAGTTTCAAAAGATAATTCAAAATATAGAGCATTAGACGGAGTACTCTATAGTATTGATGGGGGAAAGCTTATAGATTATCCTGCTGCCAAATCAGGAAAATATAAAATACCACTATCCGTTACATCAGCTAATAATAAGGCATTTACTTATTCTCATAATCTTAAAAGCATAACTATAACAAAAAACGTCTTTAGATGTAACCTTATGTTCACTGATTGCGGCAAACTTGAAGATATTACAATTAAAGAAGGAAATTTAAGAAACATCATAATAGATGTACGTGGCAATACAGAGCTGCAAAAAATAACGTTCCCATCATCTCTTGTATCATGTAATGTGCATGGTAGAAAAGGTTGGCATTCTGACTTAGTGATAAGCGGTTGGACTAATACAGTATCTGAACAACTTGCAAGAAAGCTTGGTGTTAAGTTTATAAGCATGGGACTTGTGCCAAATCAAGTAAAGGGAGTAAAGGCAAGAGCTTATGTGCATGGTAGGCGTGTGAGGATAACATGGAAAAAAGATGAGCAAGTAAGTGGTTATGAAATATATACTGATAATGAAAAGCTCAAAGATATAAAAGACAACCAAGTTACAAAAGCGGATATATATGTAGGCATGAGTTCTTATAATGTACTTTACATAAGGGCATATAAAATACAGAATGGAAAGAAAATGTATGGTAAGGCGAAGAAAATAATTTATACTAACTATTAAGCAGACCTCTTGACATGGATATAGATAAGAAGTAATATAGTTTTGTAAACTACATTAAGTAGTTAAAATTATATGAAAAGAGGCACATTATTCATGGGACTTAAGCCATTACAAATTGGAGAGTTGACAATAAAATATCCTGTTATACAAGGTGGCATGGGAGTTGGAGTGAGCAGGAGCAAGCTTGCAGGGGCAGTTTCAGCAAATGGAGGACTTGGGGTTATATCCTCTGCACAGATAGGATATGATGAGCCAGATTTTGAAAAAGACCAAAACTTGGCAAATCTTAATGCTATACACAAACATATTAAAAAAGCCAAAGAAATATCAAAAGGTAGACCAGTTGGCATAAATATTATGGTTGCACTTAAAAATTATGAAGCACAGATAAAGGCTTCTATTAAAGCAGGTGTAGATGTAATTATATCAGGTGCAGGTCTTCCTATGCACCTTCCAGAATATGTAAAAAATTCCAAATGCAAAATTGCTCCTATAGTTTCATCTGAAAAAGCTGCAATGATTATATTGCGCAATTGGGCAAAGAAATACAATCGTACAGCAGATTTTATTGTAATAGAAGGACCTAAAGCTGGAGGACACCTTGGGTTTAAAAAAGAACAACTTAATAGTATTACAGACACAGAATATGACAGTGAGATAAAAAAGATAATAGATACAATAAAAGATTTTGAAGAAAAGTTTAATCAAAAAATCCCTGTAATAGTTGCGGGAGGTATATTTGATTACAGCGATATATGTCATATGCTATCTCTTGGTGCATCAGGTGTACAGATTGCATCACGTTTTGTTGCAACACATGAATGTGATGCAGATGAAAAGTATAAACAGGCATATATAGATGCTTCTGATAAGGATATCGAAATTATAACAAGTCCTGTGGGTATGCCGGGCAGGGCATTAAAAAATAAATTTGTAAAGCTTATAAAAGAAAAACCAATTCCAGTAGAAAGGTGTTTTAACTGCCTTGAAAAGTGCAACCCAGCAAAAGTGCCATATTGTATAACAAAAGCACTTATTGATGCAGTGCGTGGCGATACAGACAATGGTCTGGTATTTGTGGGAGCCAATGTAGGACGTATAAATAAAATAGTATCAGTACATGAACTTATGCAAGAATTTATTGGAGATAAATTATGTTAAAACAGTTCTCAAGAACAGAGCTTCTCCTTGGCAGTGCTGCAATGGAGAAGCTTTCTGCTGCAAGAGTAGCAATTTTTGGAATAGGCGGGGTAGGAGGATATGTTGTTGAAGCACTTGCAAGAAGTGGAGTAGGAGCATTAGACCTAATTGATAGTGATATTGTAAGTATTACTAATATTAATAGGCAAATTATTGCTACAAAGAAGACATTAGGTTTATATAAAGTAGATGTGATGAAAGAAAGAATACTTGATATCAATCCAGATGCACAAGTCTGCACATATAAATGTTTTTTCTTGCATGGAGCCGAAAATGAGTTTCCATTTGAAAAATATTCATATATAGTTGACGCTGTAGACACAGTGACAGCGAAAATTGGAATTGTTATAAAAGCAAAAGAATGTGGTGTACCTGTTATAAGCAGTATGGGTGCAGGAAATAAACTCGAGGCTTCTCAGTTTAAGGTTGCAGATATATATGATACAAAAGTGTGTCCGCTTGCAAAAGTTATGCGGCGAGAACTTAAAAAGCGTGGTATAAAAGATTTAAAAGTTGTATATTCGGAAGAGATGCCTATAGTGTCAGGCGGTTCTGTTCCAGGAAGCGTAGCATTTGTACCATCTGTTGCAGGTCTTATTATTGCAGGTGAAGTTGTCAAATATTTGTCGTAATATTTCTATTGCAGATTCTTCTATAAAAAGTTATAATATGGAAAATAATAAAAGAGAGGAATTTGCAATAATGGAAAAGAAAAGTTTATTTCCTGTTGTTAATGGCTTACTGCATGGAGGTGACTACAACCCTGAGCAGTGGCTTGACAGACCTGACATTCTTGAAGAAGATATAAGGATGATGAAAAAAGCAGGTATGAATTCAGCTACTTTGGGAGTATTTTCATGGTCTGTTTATGAACCCTTTGAAGGTGAATACAATTTTAAATGGCTTGAGGATATTATAGATAATCTGTATAAAAACGGCATTTATACAATTCTTGCAACACCATCTGGTGCACGTCCTGCATGGCTTGATGAAAAGTATCCTGAAGCTATGCGTGTTGACTGCTATGGACATAGAAACCACCATGGTGCAAGGCACAACCATTGTATGAGTTCTCCTGTATACCGTGAAAAAGTTTCCAATATAATACATAGGCTTGCAGAACGTGTGGGCAAACACTCAGGTGTTATTATGTGGCATATTTCTAATGAGTTTGGTGGTGAGTGTTACTGTCCGCTCTGTATAAGTCGTTTCCAGAATTACCTTGCAGATAAGTTTGACAATGATATTTCAAAGTTAAATCACGCTTGGTGGAATACATTTTGGAGCCATAATTACAATAGATTTGACCAGATAGAACCACCATTTATAAATGGTGAGACAACAAGTATGGGTCTGTCTCTTGAGTGGAAACGCTTTACAACATGGAATATGAATGACTATATGAAATCAGAAATAAAGCTTTTAAAAAATCTTACTCCAGAAATTCCTGTTACTACAAATTTTATGCAGTTTTATGATGAACTTGACTATAATGTAATGGCAGATGAAATTGATGTAATTTCATGGGATTCGTATCCACATTTACACAATGACTATGAATCATTGTGTAAAACGATGACAAACAACTCATTTTACCATGCGGTAATGCGTTCTATGAAAAAAGAAAAGCCATTTATGATGATGGAGAGTGCACCGGGGCTTGTAAATTGGGCATTATACAATAAACTTAAACGTCCAGGAATACACAAACTGTTTTCGATGCAGGCAGTAGCGTGTGGTTCTGATACAGTCCAGTACTTTCAGTGGAGAAAAGGCAGAGGCTCATTTGAACAGTATCATGGTGCAGTAGTAGACCATTTGGGAAAAGATGATACAAGGATATTTAAAGAAGTAGAAGAGCTTGGGGCTTCTCTTAAAAAGATTTCAAAGACAGCAGGAACTATTATAGAAGCAAAAGCTGCCATTTTATACGACTGGGATAATAAGTGGGCTATTGGAAATATGAAAGGACTCAGTGAAAATACTAAAAATTATGATATCGTATGTACAGACTTTTACAACAACTTCTTAAGACTTGGCATTGAAGTAGATGTAATTGCTTCCGACAGAGATTTTATTCATTATAATATAATAGTAGCACCTATGCTTTATATGTTAAGACCGGGAGTTGCAGACAGATTAAAAGCATTTGTAAATAAAGGCGGGCAGCTACTTGCAACATACCTTACAGGATATGTTGACATTGACCAGCTCTGTTATCTTGGAGGCTTTCCAGGAGATGGTCTTGGTGAGCTTTTTGGAGTAATAAGTGAAGAAATTGATACATTATATCCAAGTGATAGCAATTCAGCAGAGTTTAAAGATGGAAGCAGCGGCAGCATAAAAGACTATGCGGAGATATTACGTGTAAATGAGGCAAAAGTGCTTGCAACATATGGACATGACTTTTATAAAGGAACGCCAGTAGTGACAGCAAATACTTATGGAAAAGGCACTGCATACTATGTAGGTGCAAGGATTTCTGATAATAAAATACATGATATTTTAATTGAAATGGCAGAAAAAACCAATACAGAGCATAAAAAACTTCCATTTGGTATAGAATACCATAAACGGACAGCTAACAACGAAAATTATGAGTTTTACTTGAATCACACCGAAGATGTACTAACAGTTGAAAATGTTACAGGTATAAATCTTTTAAATGGAAAAGACGTAGATGGTATATTAGAACTTGGCAAATATGAAACAGCAGTTATAGAGTTTTAATAAAGGAGAAGAATTATGGGAAAATCAGTTGTTTACTTTACTAAGGATATTACACCAGAGGCAGTGGTCAGGCTTTACCACCAGACAGGACTTAAATTATCAGGCAATGTTGCGGTAAAGCTTCATTCTGGCGAAGCAGGAAACCAGAACTTTTTAAAGCCAGACTTTTTTAAGCCGGTTATTGAAGAAATTAAAGGTACAGTTGTTGAATGTAATACAGCATATGATGGTATGCGCAATTCTACTCAAAAGCATATAAAACTGCTTAAAGACCATGGATGGTCTAAATATTTTAAAGTAGATTTATTAGACGCAGACGGTCCTGATATGGTATTAGAAATTCCAGATGGGAAAGTTTTAAAGAAAAACTATGTTGGAAAAGATATAGTAAACTATAACTCAATGCTTGTGCTTTCTCATTTTAAAGGTCATCCTATGGGTGGATATGGTGGAGCATTAAAACAGCTTTCTATTGGATGTGCTTCCAGTGCAGGAAAAGCATTTATACACTCAGCAGGGTATACGGATGACCAAAATATTGTATGGGAACATACAGCAGACCAGAATTTATTCCTTGAATCTATGGCGGATGCAGCAAAATCAGTTATTGAGTATTTTAAAGGCAATATTGTATATATAAATGTTATGAAAAACCTTTCAGTTGACTGCGACTGCTGTGCAATTGCTGAAGACCCTTGTATGAAAGATATTGGCATACTTGCTTCACTTGACCCAGTTGCAATCGACCAAGCGTGCATAGATTTAGTGTATGCTGCAAAAGATGACCCGGGGCAGGAGCATTTTTTAGAACGTGTGAATTCACGTAATGGTATTCATACCATTGATGCAGCAGCAGAACTTGGATATGGCTCAAAAGAATACAATTTGCAAAATATATAATTATTGGCTTGGAGGAAATAATATGAGCCAGATACTTTGTTCAACTGGAACACTGATTGGCAAACCAAACGGCAGAGATTATAACTTGATTTATGCACTGTCTAAAAAACTTGAATGTGATGGCTTTGAATTTATGATGTATGATACTTGGTATGGCAAGGAATCAGATATTGTGGAAAAATTACTGGAATGGAAATTAACCATTCCAGTAATGCATTGTGAAAAGTGCATTGGTGAAAAGATTAGTATTGGCAGCACAGCTAATATTTCTGAAGCACTTGATTTATTTGAGATTAACTGCAAAATGGCAGATAAACTTAATGCTAGAAAACTTGTAATACACCTCTGGAATGGCAAGCCATCTGACTGGCAATTTAAGAACAATCTTAATACATATGCCGAACTGGCTAAAATAGCAGAGCAATATAATTTAGAGTTATTAGTAGAAAATGTTGTATGTGCCAATGAAAATCCAATGAAACGTTGGTGTGAGCTGGCAGAAAAATACCCAAACATACATTTTGTATTTGATACAAAAATGGCAGCATTCCATCAACAGATTGAGTTGCTTTATAAAGAAGAATATGCATGGTTATGGAGGGAGGGACATATTAGGCACTACCATGTAAATGACTATGCAGGCAGCTATATGGAATGGGAAAAATTAAAAACTTTGCCTGTAGGAGATGGACATATTGATTTTAAAAAGTTTTTCTCATTTATAAAAAATATTAACTATAGTGATACATTTACAATAGAAGCAACTGCTTTTGGCAAAGATGGCACTGTAGATGTGGATATGCTTAATAGATGTTTTAATACAGTCAGACAATATCTGTATTAGTTACAGGTTTATCTATATTTGACTTTGGTTTCTTATACCCTTTCTCACTATATCTTCCATTATTAGGTTTAAACCTATTTGTATCTTGCTTTGCCTATAAATTGTTCTATAGCTTTATTGCCATATGCAAACACTGTGGTGCCATTTAGTTCACAAATTTATCAAAGTTATTTAACAAACTTTACATAATCAAAGGAGCCTATAATAATGAAGCAAAAACCTTGCAGCAGGTCATTTCTTAAAATAATAGCTATGCTGTCTATGTTATGTGACCATATAGCATTTGTTCTCGTTCCGGTGGACAAATTTACAAATTGTTATTATATTATGAGAATTATAGGAAGGATAGCTTTCCCACTTTTCTGTTTTATGCTTGTAGAAGGATTTATATATACACATAGCAGGAAAG
This sequence comes from uncultured Lachnoclostridium sp., assembly GCA_947565985.1. Classification (GTDB taxonomy): domain Bacteria; phylum Bacillota; class Clostridia; order Lachnospirales; family Lachnospiraceae; genus Butyribacter. The sequence goes on along the minus strand of CANOID010000071.1, from coordinate 6,549 downwards.
ATTATATAATAAGACTTGTTTTATTTGCAGTTATTTCAGAAGTGCCATTTGACCTTGCGTGTAGTGGTAGAATAGTAGACTGGAATGATCAGAATGTAATGTGGACATTGTTAATAGGCTTTATAGTGATGTACTGGCTTGAAAAATATGAAAATAATGCTTTAAAAAGAGTATTGATAGTGTCTATGGGATGCATACTAGCGTATTTTATGTACACTGATTACAGTTTTTTTGGAGTGTTAATTATTGCAGTGTTGTACCTTTACAGGACTGATAGAATAAAAGGCATGGTATTTATGGGAATTCTTCTTGTAGCACAAAATGCAATAGAGGCGTTTGCGGTGCTTTCTATACCACTGATACTTTTATATAATCCAGAAAAAAGTAGTACACATCTTCCAAAATACTTTTTTTATGCGTTTTATCCTGTGCATCTGTTTATATTACATATAATATATTGTCTGATATAAGAAAAAAATTTTAGTTGACAAATACAGGAAGCAATGATAAACTACTCTAGTATGCCGCTTAGTGAGGTTTTAAAGCCTTGTATCAGAACAAATACAGGCACCATAACTAGCGAGTAATGATAAACAGGAGGTGCGATATGTACGCAGTTATTGCAACAGGAGGTAAGCAGTACAAAGTATCTGAAGGCGATATCATTAACGTAGAAAAGCTTGCTGCACAGGCAGGTGATACAGTTACTTTTAATGACGTTGTTGCTGTAAACGATGGAACTATGAAGGCAGGTGCTGATGTAGTAAACTCAACAGTTACAGCTACTGTAGTTAAAGAAGGACGTGCTAAAAAGATTATTGTTTACAGATTTAAGAGAAAAACTGGATACCACAAGAAAAAAGGTCATAGACAGAGTTATACACAGGTTAAGATTGAGAAAATTAATGCTTAATATGGTTGCATATAAGGTAGCATTATGATAAAGGTTACAGTTTATCAAAACAATGATGGTGTATTTTGTGGTTTCCGTATGGAAGGACATGCTGGGTTTGCAGCATATGGCAATGATATAGTATGTTCGGCGGTATCTGTGCTTGTTATTAATACAATGAACTCAATAGATAAATTTACTGATGACAAGTTTAATGGAGCTGTGCATGAAGAAAAGGATGTAGTTTCTTTTGATATAATATCAGAGCCAATGAGTGCATCTGCCGAGCTGTTACTTAATTCACTTGTATTAGGGCTTAATGCAATACAGAATGAATATGGAAAGAAATATATTAAAATTAAAATAAAAAAAAAGCAGGAGGTGTAAAAAATGTTAAAGATGAACCTTCAGTTATTTGCCCATAAAAAAGGAATGGGTTCTACCAAGAATGGTAGGGATTCAAAGTCAAAGAGATTAGGGGCAAAAAGGGCAGACGGACAATTTGTACTTGCAGGTAATATTATTTATAGACAGCGTGGTACAAAAATTCATCCAGGCATAAATGTAGGACGCGGTGGCGATGATACATTGTTTGCTTTAGTAGATGGTGTAGTCCGCTTTGAAAGAAAAGGCAGAGATAAGAAACAGGCTTCTGTATATCCAGTAGAAGCTAAATAGACTTAAAGAGGGGCTGTTTTACAGCCCCGTTTTATTATAGAAAGAAGGTGTGTGATGTTTGCTGACAGTGCTAAAATATATATCCGTTCTGGAAAAGGCGGTGACGGTCATGTGAGCTTTAGACGTGAACTCTATGTTGCAGCAGGTGGTCCAGATGGCGGCGACGGTGGCAAGGGCGGAGACCTTATATTTGAGGTTGACCAAAGGCTTAATACATTGAACGATTTCCGCCATATAAGAAAATACTGTGCTGGTGATGGCAAACCAGGTAGTAAAAGACGCTGTCATGGTGCAGATGGAGAAGACCTTGTAGTTAAAGTGCCAGAAGGAACGATTATAAAAGAAGCTGAATCTGGCAAGGTAATAGCTGATATGTCTTATGGTTGTAAGAGAGAGATAATCTTAAAAGGTGGCAGGGGTGGCAAAGGAAATATGCATTATGCTACACCAACGATGCAGGTACCAAAATATGCACAACCTGGCAAACCCGGCAGGGAGCTTTACGTTACACTTGAGCTTAAAACAATAGCCGATGTTGGGCTTGTTGGTTTTCCAAATGCAGGTAAATCAACTTTTTTGTCTCATGTAAGTAATGCAAAGCCCAAAATAGCAAACTATCCTTTTACAACACTACAGCCAATGCTTGGCGTTGTAGACCTTGAGGGTACAGATGGATTTGTTATTGCAGATATACCAGGTCTTATTGAAGGTGCATCAGAAGGTGTAGGGCTTGGACATGATTTCTTAAAGCACATAGAACGTACCAAAGTATTTATTCATATGGTTGATGCAGCATCTACAGAGGGCAGAGACCCATTAAACGATATAAACATTATTAATAACGAACTGACACAGTATAGCAGTGAACTTGCATCAAGACCACAGGTAATAGCCGCCAATAAAACAGATGTATTTTATGGCACGGAGGAAGAAACAGTCATTACGCTTTTAAAAGAAGAATTTGAGCCAAAAGGCATAAAAGTATTTCCAATATCAGCAGTAAGCGGTAAGGGAGTAAAAGAGCTTTTATATTATGTAAAACAACTTTTAAATAAGGCTGGAAAAGAACACATTGTATTTGAAAGAGAATATATAATTTCCAATGATACATTTCCTGATGAACCGTATACAGTGGAATATGATGAAAAAGATGATATGTATGTGGTTGAAGGTCCACGTATTGAAAGGATGCTTGGTTATACTAATCTTGATTCTGAAAAAGGTTTTATGTTTTTCCAGAAATTTCTTCAGACATCGGGAATTGTTGAGGAACTTGAAGCACTTGGTATTAGAGAAGGCGATACAGTCCGAATGTATGGTTTACAATTTGATTATTATAAATAGTAACAATAGTTTTGAGGTGCTTAGTGAAAGATATTGCATTAGAAATATTGATATGTATTATTGTAGCTGCATTACTAATGGTAGTACATGAATTAATTAAATCTATAGTATATCTTTGTGTGCGAAAAATTCAGGGACGGAAAACAAATCAAAATAACAGTATTTTTGCTATATGGAGATATATTGACCCATTGGGCATACTAATGTCAGTGACGTGTTTTGTTCCATTTTCAAAGCCACATTTATTTAGAATACGAGATAAAAAGACCAATATGATACTTGGAATAACTGGTTTTGTCGTCTTAATTTTGTTGTTTATATCAAGTATTGCTATATTGAAGATGGATGCATTTGGCATAGGAGAGCAGCTTGCGGCAGGGGATTTTACTGCAAAAATTATCGCTCTATTCTGGCAGTATGTGGCAATGCTTAGTTTTGATATGTTTATTGCAAATATGTTTCCAATCTCTACATTTGACATGGGACTTGTAATAGCAGGGATATCTTCAAAGCATTATCTCCAGATTATAAAGGCGGATTCTGTAATAAAACTTATTTTTATACTGGCTTTAATGTCTGGATTAATACATTTTGGCTGTATTAGACTGCTTAGATTAATCTTATGGTAAAGGAGAATTGATATGGGAATTCCTGTAAAACTTGATATATTTGATGGTCCACTTGATTTGCTTTTACATCTTATAGAAAAAAATAAGATTGATATTTTTGATATACCAATAGTAGACATAACAGAACAGTATATTGAAATTATTACCCATATGGAAAAAAAAGATATGGACATTATGAGCGAATTTCTTGTAATGGCAGCTACGCTCCTTAAGATTAAATCAAAAATGCTTCTTCCCGTTAAAGAAAATGCAAATGGAGAGGAGGTAGACCCAAGGGTGGAACTTGTTGAACGATTGCTTGAATATAAAACATATAAGTATGCATCATTGGAGCTTAAAGATTTGCAAGTTGATGCAGCTAAACAGTTTTTTAGACAAAAATCACTGCCCGAAGGAATAGAATCATATAAAGAAGAAATTGATATAGGAAAACTTTTATCAGATATAACATTAAATAAACTGCAGATGATTTTTAATAGTGTTATAAAAAAACAAATTGACAAGATTGACCCAGTAAGAAGTAATTTTGGACAGATAAAGAGAGAAACAGTAAGTCTTAAAGAACGTATACATTATATTGAGCAGTATGCTATTGCACATGGCAAATTTAATTTCAGGGCTATACTTGAAGACAATATAGGTAAAACCATGGTGATAGTTACATTTTTAGGCATACTAGAACTTATGAAAGCAGGAAAACTTAAAATAGAACAGGAAAATATCTTTGATGATATATGGATTACATCTGCAATATAGTTTATTAACTGGAGGTTTGATATGACACTTTCAGAACTGGAAGCAAAAATTGAAGCTATACTTTTTACAATGGGTGAAACAGTAGGTCTTGATAAAATAGCACTGGCTACTGAACAGGATGAAGAAACCTGCAGGCGCGTAATAAGAAATATGATGGATAAGTATATAGATAGTGACAGAGGAATACAGATTATAGAGCTTGATGGTGCATACCAGATGTGCACAAAACCGGAAATGTATGAGACACTTATAAGAGTTGCACACGTTCCCAAAAAGCATATACTTACAGATGTACTTCTTGAAACGTTGTCAATTATTGCATATAAACAACCTGTAACAAAGATAGAGATAGAGCATATTCGTGGTGTCAAGTCAGACCATGCAGTTAATAAACTTGTAGAGTACAATCTTGTATGTGAAGCTGGAAGACTTGATGCACCAGGAAGACCAGTGCTTTTTGCGACTACGGAGGAGTTTTTAAGAAACTTTGGTATAGAATCGCTTGACGATTTACCAGTTATAAATCCTGATAAAATAGAGGATTTCAAAACGGAAGCAGAGCATGAAGTCCAGATGGAACTTGATATATGATATATAAGGAGACATTGTAATGGATTTAATACTTGATACACATTCACATACTATTGCAAGCGGACACGCTTATAATACTATAAATGAGATGGCAAGAAGTGCAGCAGATAAGGGACTTAAGCTTCTTGCAATTACAGAACATGCACCTATGATGCCGGGAGCATCTTCTTATATGTATTTTCTTAATTTCAAGGCATTAAGGCGTGAAAAATATGGAGTAAAACTTCTTTTTGGTGTGGAATTTAATATAATTGATAAAGAAGGAACACTGGACTTGCATGGTGACGCGGCAGATGCGGTTGACATTGGAATTGCAAGTATGCATCAGCCATGTTATAATACAGGTACAGCAGAAGAGAATTTAAATGCATATATTAATGCAATGGAAAATCCACATGTCAATATAATTGGTCATCCCGATGATGGGAGGTTTCCTGTAGACATGGAAAAGCTTGTATTGGCAGCAAAAGAACACCATGTGTTGCTTGAACTAAATAATGCTTCGCTTAATCCAAGAGGATTTAGAAAGAATACAGAAGGAAATGATTTAAAGATGCTAGAATTTTGTAAGCAATATAATCAGCCTGTAGTTATTGGAAGTGATGCACATGTAGAGGAAGATGTTGGAAACTTTACATTTGCATTAAATGTTATTAAAAAAGCTAATTTTCCAGAAGAACTTGTAATTAATACCTCAATAGATAAGTTGTATAAATATCTGGCGCATTAATGCGCCAGACAGTTATTTTTTCTTTCCTAATGTATCATCAATAATATTTTCAATAATAGTCTTCTTAACCCATACGTCAAAACTTAACATACAAATAAATGCAAACCTAGACAGAACCCTTTTTTCTTCTGGGTTTTTTATATTAGCATATGTCTCATTAGATTTTTTTAGTTTGCGTATAATATCACGTAGTTGTGAATCTACATTGTCCTGTGCTAATTTTACTATTTCTTTATAGAGATCATCAAGCATACGACCATCTTCCGCTTGAAAAAATTTCTCAGATACTGGGTCTAGTATGTTTTTTATATCACTAATTGAAAGAAAATTTTTAAAATAGTATATAAATATAAGTAGAAGCATATGCTCCTTAGTATATTTTTTCTTTACTGGAGGAGGGAGAAGGTTATTTTTTGTATAATTATTTATCATTGTCTTAGTAAGGATTTTATCATCATCAAAACGCTTGGAAGATTTTAGGTGTTCTTCCATAAATGTTGTAACTTGGTCCATATATAAATCTATATTAGGTATATCCTCTGGTATAATATAATCTATATTTTGCATGCTTCTGATTAAGTCCAGTATTTCTTTGTTGTACTTTTCATGCATATTTATCATATTCCTTTCTATAATGTATTAAAGGGTTACTTTATTGCTAATTATATCATAAATTTAAAAGATATCAAGTTTATAAGGCTATAGTAGGCAGCAGTAACGTAACATTATATCTATTCCTGCATAAATTAACATAAATATCTTTTTATTGCTAGGAGGTAACAGATGCTTAGAAGGGACAGGGATAAGCCATCTGTACATAAACACAGCAAAAAACCTGCGGCTAAACCTTCATTAGGTGAGCCTGTTATAGCAGAGCGAATTTCTAGAAAACTAAATATGACAGAAGATATTATTGCAAAAGCACCTGT
>CANOID010000070.1 GCA_947565985.1 uncultured Lachnoclostridium sp. | reverse complement strand
TTTATCAAAGAGTTGGAGACCGAAAGAAACAAAGTAGTATTGAAGGAGGTTTTTATTATATGGGGGCATCAAATAACGAAACTTTCCACCAACAAAGCATAGAAAAAAATACACTAAAATTAAGAGCTGTATTAAAAGGGCTGCCAGCGTTTTGTAGAGATTATTTTCGTGGAATTGAACCGTCGACATCTTTAAAAACGCGCCTAGGATATGCATATGATATGAGAACATTTTTCAGATTTCTTGTTTCTGAAAATCCTGCATTTAACGATATAGACAATATAACAGATATTACACTTGGACATATCGAAATACTTAAACCTATAGATATTGAAGAATATATGGAATATCTGAAACTGTATTACTATGATGGGCAAAAATATACTAATGACGAACATGGAATTCATCGTAAACTTGCCTCCCTACGTAGCTTTTATTTATATTACCATAAAAGGGAACTTATTAAAAACAATCCAACTGTAGTTGTTAATATGCCTAAACTTCACGACCGTGAAATAATACGTCTTGATGCAGATGAGGTTGACGAATTATTAAACCTCGTTGAACATGGCGGTGACAACCTTAAAGGCATTAAAAAAACGTATTATGAAAAGAACAAATTGAGAAATACGGCTATTTTTACGCTTTTTCTAGGAACTGGTATACGAGTATCTGAATGTGTTGGGTTAAATATTGAAGATGTTGATTTTAGAGAAAATAGAATACGTATTATACGTAAAGGTGGCAAACAAGAATATGTCTATTTTGGCTTAGAAGTTGCCAAAGCCCTTAGTGATTATATAGAATTGTCAAGATGTCTAATTAAACCTAAGGCAGGACATGAACACGCACTCTTCTACTCTATACAAAAAAGACGTATTACTGTACAGGCAGTTGAAAATCTTGTAAAAGAATATGCCAGTCAGGTTACAACTTTTAAACATATTACACCACATAAACTTAGAAGTACATATGGCACAGCTTTATACCAGCAAACAGGCGATATTTATCTTGTCGCTGATGTTTTAGGGCATAACGATGTAAATACTACTAAAAAACACTATGCTGCTATTGGCGATGATAGAAAACGAAGAGCCGCAAAAGCTGTGACTCTGCATAAAAATTAATTATTAGAATAAGCTTGACAAAATAACATATAACAGATATTATTTGTTTATGTCTTGAATTTGTGGTAAAAAAAGCCAGTGAATATGGCAAATCCATCTGACAGAAATGAGGTAATGTATGAAAAAAAAATTTGTATTAATGGCGACTTGTATGTCTATGCTGTGTACTTCGTGCAGTTCACCTGTGGATAAACCTTCTGACAAAATAACCTCCACAATTTCTTCAAATGTACAAAATGAAACTGCTGCACCTGAACCCACAGCTTCTACAGCAGAAGAAAATGAAAAAGACAGTAAAAAAGAAAAAAAGCCAAAACCACTATCTCTTGGCAAGAAAGCTTCTATAGGTGACTGGAAATTTACAGTAAAAAAAGCAGAAGTAAAATCTAAAATTTCAAATGGAAAATACTATTATTTTGAACCTGCCAAGGGCAATAAATATGTCTGTATTACTGCATCTACAAAAAATACAGGTAAAAAAGAAGCAACTTTTCTTCCTCGTATTGGATACAGTAACCAGATTAATGTTGCTAAACTCTATTTTGGTGAATATGAATACACTCCAACGTCCTTATTAAGCTGTGATAAAGATTTATTAGATAAAAAGATTAAACCTTTAGCTTCTAAAAAAGGAATTATTGTCTTTGAAGTACCTAAAAAAGTGGCAAAAAAGGTGAAAAAGCTAAAACTTACAATAGGTACAGATTCTAAGGTGGCGACATATTCATTAAAATAATTTGGTAATTTTATTGCTTAATTAATTAGACTCTGGCGTGCAAAAAGCTTTATTATAATAACGTTTTTTGCACGCCAAAAATATTATATATATTTTTTACAATAATTACTATTCAATATAGTATACCCAGTTTTCTTTACGTGGCTTTGAATCTGGATACTCACCATCTACATATCCAAGTATACAGTGTCCAATCCCCTCATACTCGCCTTCAATGCCTAATGAATTTAAGATTTCTTTTCCCTCAGGACTTTCAAACTCTTCTTTTGCCCGATGTATCCAACAGCTTCCTATATCAAGTGCATGTGCAGCAAGCATTAAATTACCCATAACAAGACTACCATCATAGATGTGCGTTGCACAGTTCTTATCAGCAATTACCGCCAAAACAACAGGTGCACCATAAAACGGGTCGCTGTCTGTTCCCATAATCTTAGCATTTAATTTAGATAGCTTGTCCCTTGTTTCTTTATTCGTTATTGCAATAATTATAGGTGACTGCTTGTTCATACCTGTAGCAGCGTATGTGCCAGCAGTGATAATCTTCTCAATAATTTCATTTGGAATCATATCAGGTTTAAAACTGCGAATGCTCCTGCGTGACTTAATGACTGTTAGTAAATCATTTTTTTCAGACATAGTTGAATTACCTCCATAATTTTTAAAATTTATCTGTATTATAGCATTTACAAATTTTATTAACAAGCAAAAGTACAAAAAAGTAGTAAGTTTTGTAAGAAAGTGGTATAATTTAAGACAGTGACACTATAAAATAGTGGCACTAATTAAGTTTATAAATAATGGAGTAAAGCATGAATAAGGAAAAAATATTAGAAAACAAGCTATTTTTATATCTCACAGAATTTTTTGCAGGTATGACTGTCATGGCTGTAGAGCTTGGTGCAAGCAGACTTCTTGCACCATATTTCAGTTCATCACAAATTGTATGGACTATTATTATTGGTACAATTATGATTGCGATGGCACTTGGTAATATATATGGCGGCAAAAGTGCAGACAAAAACCCCTCTCCTGCTAGGCTATATAAAAGAATACTAATAGCTGGTCTCTGGATTGCGATGATACCAGTCCTTGGTAAATATATTATCTTAGCTGTATCAGCACTGCTTATATTTACAGTCAACAGTAATTTTTTAATAATTGCGGCATTTGCTGCGTGTATGGTTATATTTGTATTTCCATTATTTTTGTTAGGTACTGTCACTCCTTCACTTGCAAAATATTCTGTAGAAAGTTTAGAAGATAGTGGTAGAACTGTAGGCACACTTAATGCATTTAACACTATTGGAAGCATTATTGGAACTTTTGTACCCACTTTTGTAACAATTCCATCTGTGGGTACAAGCATTACCATGCTTATTTTTGCAGGAATCTTAATTGCTATTTCATTAGTTTATTTTATAAGCAGTAAAACAGACAAAAAGAAAACGAAAATTATTACCTCTTCCACTATTTTTATTTTGTGTTGCATAATTGGTTCTTCAAATTCATTTGCATTCTGGGAAACAGGACTTACGTATGAAGGAGAATCTATCTACAATTACTTACAAGTAAAAGAATCTGACACAAATGTAATACTCTCTACTAACGTCCTTTTTGGTGTGCAGTCAGTTTATATGAAAGAAGACAGTCTTACAGGAATGTATTATGATTATGCCATGGCTGCTCCACTTATGACAGATAAAAATACAAAAGACATAGAAATGCTTATTCTTGGTATGGGAACAGGAACATATGCTACACAGTGTAAAAAATACTTTGGTGATATGGAAATCGAAGGTGTAGAAATAGATGAAAAAATAACACAACTGTCTCGGCAATACTTTCATTTGCCTGACAATGTAAACGTAACGACATATGATGGAAGGGCATTTTTAAATGCAACGGATAAAAAATATGATGTTATTATGGTAGATGCTTATCAGGATATCACAATTCCATTTCAGATGTCTTCTATAGAGTTTTTCACATTAGTAAAGGAACATTTATCTGAAAATGGCGTTATGGTTGTCAATATGAATATGCACAGCAGTAAAGAAGGCAATATAAACCAGTATCTTTCAGACACTATTTCTTCTGTGTTTAGTGAAGTATATGCTGCAAATGTAATAGGTTCTACAAACAGGGAATTATTTGCCTCCAACAATCCTTCCATGTGTAATATATTTGATGAAAAAAGGACTATGCTCGAAAACAATGAGTTATATTATATGATGGAGCAAGTATCACAAAATCTTGAAGAGTATAACAAAGGAAATTATGTTATGACAGACGATAAAGCCCCAGTAGAGCTGCTTGGAATGAAAGTGATAGATGGATTAATAAAAAATGAGGTCGCTTATTATAAGAATATTTATAAAAAGAATGGAATAAAAGGGATTATGGATTTATTTTTATAAATTACACCTATTATTTTTTCTATTTTTAAATGCTAATAAATTTATATTAAAACCCCTTAGAAGCATTCTGACATCTATAAAATTAAATTACTGATGGTCATAATGTCATAATACCAGAAATCAACCTATTTTCATCCTAACCCAAAAGGGGCATCCTGCGGGTACAGGATGCCTAGGTATGAATTGAAAAAAGGGTAGCAGGTTTTCCCTACTAACAGTATAATAATATACTGCTCTTCCAATAATGTCAAGTGGTTTTTTACGATGTCTGCACTGTTTAAACTTGTATTTTCTTATACTTATATTTTTTACCTATCATCTTCTTATATCGCTTTACTTTTCCATTTGGAGCATGGATTACTGCATTAGATGCGTTTCCTGAAAACGCCTGAAGCCCAATAGTTTTTAACACTTTGGATTTTATCGTTATCTTTCTCAACTTCTTTGACTGGTAGAAACACTTCTCACCTATATTTCTGATATTAGCCCCTAATTCAATTTCTTGTAGCAGATTACACTGGCTAAACGCTTGAGCACCAATAGATTCAACATTTCTGCCTATTGTTACCTTAGCAATATTATTATTTTGGAAAAATGCTTTCTCAGCAATAGATGTAACTTTGTATAGCTCTCCTTCTATCTGTACAGTATTAGGTATTTGAATTTTTACTGCATTGTACAGCGGATAAGAATACTCTACTGTTTTTACACTATCAGTATCTTCAGTAACAATGTAACTTGCCTTTCCAATATCCCATGTACTATCTTTTAAACCTGTATTTGATGGTTTTGATGAAGCTGCTGCCGTAGCAGATGGGCTCGGCTTTGATGAAGCCGTTGCTGATGGTGATGGGCTCGGCTTTGATGAAGCCGTTGCTGATGGTGATGGGCTTGGGCTTACTGTAGCAGATGGCGATGGACTTGGTGTAACTGTTGGTGATGGGCTTGGTGTTGGTGTTACTCTAGGTGTTGGTATTGGAGTTGGAAATGGTGTCTGTGTTGCCTTTGGTGGCGGAGTTACTAATGTTGTGGATTGAGACGTATCTGGTACAGTTGGTGCTGCATTTCTAACATAAGTTGCAGTAGTTGTAAGTCCAGCAGCCATAATACTACATTCTTTATTAGTATTATCATACCACGGATAACCAGATGTTATTGGTAATTCAATATTCTTTGTCATGTTAGCAGGAGCTGTAATAAATGTTAAGCTTGTGCAGCCACTAAGCATCCTTGCTGTGTTTTCTGCTGCTGCCATATTAAATTTGCTAAGGTCAAGAACACTGATATTTATACAATTATTAAACATCTCGCCCATATCTGTAACATTAGATGTATTGAAGTTAGACACATCTATATTCCATGAAGTACATCCTTTAAACATCCCATGCATATTTTTAACATAAGTTGTATTAAAGTTGCCCATGTTCATAAATCCGCATTCACAATTATTAAACATTTCACCCATATCCAATACATTGGATGTGTCAAAATTACTTAAATCCATAATATTATATGTTTTGCATCCTTTAAACATACTGTTCATCGTTGTTACATTACCTGTTCTGAAACTGTTTAATGTATTGGCATAAAGATTTTCACATCCTGCAAACATAGAACTCATATCTGTTACATTGCTTGTGTTAAACCTTGATACATCAATAATAGCTGCCTTGCAGTTTTCAAACATACTTTTCATGTTTGTTACTTTTCTTGTATTAAGTTCAATAGGTACTGTTGATTGGTTAAAATCAGTAAGACGTATGCAACCTGCAAACATATAGCTCATATCTGTTACATTACCTGTATCAAATCTCACATAACCTGTATCACCTATATTAAGGCTGTAAAGACTTTCACAATTGTAAAACATATGTGACATATTTGTTACATTTGTAGTGTTAAAAAGATTCATATTAATATCAGAAAGATTTTTACATTCTGCAAACATATAACTCATGTCTGTTGCACTTGTTGTATTCCAACCCTCTAAATTAAGACTTGATAAGTTTTCACATCCATTAAACATATAACTCATATCTGTTACATTCATAAATGGAACATACCTAAAGTTAATGTTTGTCAATGCTTTACATCCATCAAACATATGGCTTGTGTCTGTAAGACGGCTTGTGTCAAAGTAAGTTACATCCACAGTTGTCAGGTTATTTAAATCTGCAAACATTTTTCTTGCAGAACGTATATTGGTAACCGAAATAACTGCACTTGTTATCATGCTGCGGTACTGTCGCCATGTTGGATATGTACCTTCTGCTGTAACATTAGAATAGTCACCGCTTCCTGAAAGCGTGAGCAGACCACTTCTGTCAATAGTCCATTTAATGGACCCATCTGTACCACTGTAGACATAATCTTCAACACCTCTTAATCCGCTGGATGCATTAGCTATAAAAGGCATAGAAGTCATAAGCAATGATACTGATAATACAATAGTCGTTAATATTTTCAATACTTTAGACATATTGCTCCCCTCCTGCTATTAATTAATATTTTTGTATATTCTACCACAATTGGAACTATATAGCAAATATCTAGTTAAGTTTATTTGTGGTACGGTTCACCGTGTATTATTCTGTATGCTCTGTAAATCTGCTCAAGCAGTATTACTCTCATCATTTGATGTGGAAATGTCATTATTGAAAAACTCAATTCTTCATCAGCATTTTTAAGAATATTATCATCAAGCCCAGTTGAGCCGCCTATAATAAAAATAATATGGCTCACTCCCTGTACTCCAAGTTTGTCTACTTTGTCTGCAAATTGTTCTGATGATATCTGTTTTCCATTAATTGCAAGTGCAATTACATAAGCATCGTTTTTTATGTACTTATTAAGCCTCTCACCTTCTTTCGCACGTATCAGGCGGTTTTCATGGTCACTTGCACTATCAGGAGTTTTTTCGTCAGCAGTTTCTATTATTTCAAGCTTACAATATCTGCCTAGACGTTTGCTGTATTCCTTAACCGCATCTGTAAAATATTTTTCCTTTATTTTTCCTACTGCAAGAACTGTTATCTTCATATTTTTATACCATCTCTTTTTCTGCTGTTCTTTCCACAATCTTTGTATGCCTTAACTCTGAAGCCCCACTTTCAAGTGCAAGACTTATACACAGTGCTTTATCAATTTTACAGAGTATCTCATCGTCAAGATGGCATACTTTTTCACGTAGCCTTGATTTATCAATTGTTCGTATCTGCTCTAACAGAATTACTGAATCTTTAATTATATCATATTTTTTGACCTCAAGTGCTATATGTGTAGGAAGCTTTGCTTTATTCATTTTTGATGTAATTGCAGCACATATTACCGTGGGACTATGTCTATTTCCCATATCATTTTGTATAATAAGTACTGGTCGTATGCCTCCTTGTTCAGACCCCACTACTGGTCTTAAATCAGCAAAAAATATATCTCCACGTCTAATGTTCAAAACGTTCACGCTCCAATTCAATATTTTTGAGAAGTCAAAATCGTTTATCCATGTATAAAATATGTATTCTAATCTTCTCCTTCCTATCTTTTCCATATTTTAAGATAAGTATTCGCGAACGCTAAATTTTTTATCAAAATACACTAGGATAGTAATCTTTTGTGCGTACAACCCTGCCCTGCCTGTAATACACCCTAGGAATTCTTTTACTTATATTACAGACAAATTCATAATTAAAAGAATATGCCATCCCTGATACTTCTTCTATAGAAATGTAGCTATTCTCATCATAGCCAACAAGTGTTACAATATCACCTTCTTTAACATCTGTAATATCAGTTACATCAACCATAAACTGGTCCATACATATTCTGCCAATTATAGGCACACTTTTTCCATGTATAAGCACACGTCCTTTTCCTGATAATGCTCTCGGATAACCATCTGCATAGCCCACAGGTATTGTAGCCACTGTTGTTTTTCTTGTTGTTGTAAATGTACCACCATATCCTACCTCAACACCTGACTCTAAAGTTTTTACAAATGACACATATGATTTTATCTCCATTGCTGGTGTAAGTTTTAGGCGTTCTTTATCTACTTCATCTGAAGGATACATACCATAGATTGCAATGCCATCCCTTACCATATCAAGGTTAGTCTCTTGCATTTCAATTATGCCAGCACTGTTTGATATATGTTTTATTGGCAGTAAAATTCCGGCATCTTCAATACGCTTTACGAATAGCATATAACGTTCAAGTTGCATTTTTACTTTTGTTTTATCTTTCTCATCCATCCTCGCAAAATGTGTAAAGCATCCATCAATTACAATATTAGGAAGTGTGGCAATTTTTTTAATAATCTCAAGACTTTCATTATCCTGTTTAAATCCAATACGGCTCATGCCAGTATCGAGAGCTATATGTATATGCGCATTTTTATTAAGCTGCTTAGCCACATCCGACATTTTTTTTGCCATATCATATTGAAAAACGGCTGTAGCTATATCATAATTAACCATTGGTTCATACTGAGCCTGTGGAGTAAACCCAAGTATTAATATTGGTTTAGTAAATCCAGCCTGCCTAAGCTCAATTCCTTCTTCAAGTATTGCAACGCCATATGCGTCAACTATGTCATCAAGCACGGCTGCCGTTTCTATGGCACCATGTCCATAGCCATCTGCTTTAACTATAGCCATTATCTTTGTGCCTGATTTTAAAAGTTTTTTTGCATTTACAACATTCTGGTATATTGCATCAAGGTTAATATTAGCCTGTACCCTGTAATACTTTTTAATATTCTCTCCATTAAACATTACATTTTTCTCCATATGCAATAATTATTTTTAATATGGCAGTACGTTTTGCAGTTCCTCTATAATATCAGAAGCAACCATAGAATATCTGCTCTTTTTTTCTGTATATGACTCTGCTGCAAGCCCATGTATAAATACACCAAGCATTGCAGCATCTATACTACTCATACCTTGAGCTAAAAGCCCCGCTGTAATTCCACATAGCACATCACCAGAACCGCCTGTGGCAAGTGCATTGTTACCTGTGGTATTAATATAAACGTGTTTGCCATCTGATACAACAGTTCTTGCATCTTTCAGCACGACTGTACATCCACCTTGATGGCAAGACGCATATTTTATTATATCTTCTTTTATATCTTGTACACTTACACCTGTTATCCCACTCATTTCCTTTAAATGCGGAGTAATTATAAAATTGCTGCCAAGTTTATACATATCTTGGATACTACCATTTTTTACACACTTTGGAAGTACATTAATAGCATCAGCATCCATTACAATTGGTTTATCATTTATCTTAATAACTTCTGATACAAGTTCTTCTGCGTTGTAATCTTTGCCAATGCCGGGACCTATAGCAACTACATCTGCCCAATTTAGAGCTTCGGCAATACCGTTTTCGTATGAACCAGTTATAGCTTCTGGCAATTTAATTTTAAGTATATCTGTATTTATACTAGCAGTTGCAATCCTGACAAGTCCACAGCCCGTCCGATATGCTGCTCTTGCTGTAAAATAGCATGCCCCGCTCATACCAGATGAACCAGCTATCACAAGCACTTTTCCAAAACTGCCTTTGTTAGTACGCATTTTTCTTTTAGGCATAAGTTTTTTTAAATCCTCTTTTTTATATATAAATGCCTGAGGAGATACCATATGCACTGCTTTTCTTGGAAAGCCTATATCTGCAACTGTAACATTTCCACTATAAAAAGCCCCCGGAAACATTAAAATCCCTCTTTTATTACATCCAAATGTCACTGTATAATCAGCTTTTATAGCACATCCATATATTTTACCAGTATCTGCACTTATACCAGATGGTATATCAACAGCAACTACTTTACAAGATTCTTGTGAATTAATCCACTGTATCAACTTTTTATATTCTCCTGTAATATCTCTTGATAGCCCTATTCCAAACAATGCATCTATAATAACAGTATATTCATTATCTTTTGGCTTTGTGATAAATTCTACTCCAAGGTTATTAGCAATAGTAATTTGAATATTTATTTCATCAGTTGCTCTATCTTTGTTTCCAACAAGCAAAACACTTGCATCATATCCTCTTTCCTTAAGAAGTCTTGCACTTGCTACTCCATCACCGCCATTATTCCCCATACCACATACTGCAAGAATTTTTATATCATGTCTGTGAGACGAGATACAAATATTATCTATACAGTCTGCAACTGCCATTGAGGCTTTTTCCATTAAAATAATTGAAGGTATGCCAATTTCCTTAATTGATATTCTATCAATTTCTTTAGCTTCATATGCATTTAAAATATACTCCAAATTTATGCCCTCTCTCTTTAAATCTAGTCTTTACTCTCAACCACAACATAAGCAACTGCTATTTCCTTTGTATCACTTATTGAAATATGAATTTTAGTTATGCCAAGTCTTTCTGCAATCTCTTTCGCTTTTCCATAGAGATTAACATAGGGCTTCCCATTTTTTTCACGCAGAATTTCTATATCTACTGGGAAAAACTTTGAAAAGCCTGTGCCAAGAGCTTTTGAAACTGCCTCTTTGCCCGCAAAATTACAGACAGCACTACTTTTTCTTTTATTTATAAGTTCTTGCTCTTTAATGGTATAGCATTTTTTTAAAAAAGAGTCCTTTTGTATTGCTTTATAAACTTTATCTGTTTCTGTAACATCAACACCAATTCCAACAATCAAAATCCATTAAGCATCCCCTTTCCAAACATGGTGATACCTATCAAATATTTCTACAGTATGTGCCCCTAGCAAATTGTGCATATACTTATACATCTGTTCATTGCGCATTTCCATATCTTGTTTTTGCAGAATCCTCTCTTTAAGGATATCTCTTGCTTCTTTTATCCAATCATCAAGTTCCCTAATCATGTCAGAATTAGCAGTAAGTTCTTCATAACATACTTTCATGGATTCAATAAGAAGTTCTTTATTGGCAGACTGTATTTCGTCAGGCAATGTTCTCTGCAACTCCTCTGCTTCACTAATTTTAACATTAAGGTCTTCCATAAGCTTCTGATTTTTTTCCTGTTTGCGAATTTTAAGGAAACTGTCTGGTTCATTGCCATCAGTCATATTGTAAACAATATTATCCATAATTGCTTTTTTTGCTTTATCATACTCTTTTATATTGTTAGAAGCTTGCCCTCTCTCTTGTATAAGACTATTTAGCCTTTTTTCACGCTTTTTAATCTCGCTTGTTTTACGATATTCAGGAAAAAGTTCATGCCACTGTGGGTCTAATACCAGTAAAGGAAGTTTTTTGTTTTGTAATGCCTGCATATAGACACGTTCTTCTTCATCCTCTTTTCTTTTTTTCTTGTTGCGCATCGTTTTCCTCCTAATTATCAAATATTAGTTAATTAATAGTATATGTTGCTATTTGTTTTGTCGTTTCATCTGCATTTACTGCCACAGAAAAAGGATATTCACTAAGCATAGGTATATCACTAACACTGTTTCCAAATACAGCAATTTCATCTGCTTTATATCCCATTTTGTCACATATATAAACAATTCCTTCTTTTTTTCCTGCAAAGGCACTAATTATCTGTAGACATCCACTCTCTATTATAATATTAAAATTACTGTTGTCCAGAAGCCCAAGCTTATATGCAACGGATTTTATATATACATTATCCTTTATAGAAAACAAAAGTGTAATTTTATATATGTCTTTTCCATATATATATACAGAATACCCATACTTTGAAGCGTTTTCTTTTAAAAAACCAAGTTTTATATGTTCATATCCCAATGGAAATATTTTTTCATGTACCACTTTAGAGCATTGACCAATATCCGCATATATTTTGCATATTCCTCCATGTGCAAACACACCACCCGAGAACAATTCTTTTGCCTTGCCTGCTTTTTTTATCGCATAGTTATATGGAAGTGAAGTTGCAAAATAAAGCTTGCTATGTCTGGAAAGCCTTTTTAGCCACTTTTGAGTTTCATTTGTAACTGTATCCTGACTATTGTCTTTGTTAATTATTGTTCCATCTATATCAAAAAATACAGCTTTAGGATAATGTGGAATGCGAAAGGATGGATATGGATTAAAGAAAAGCAGCTCTGGCAATGATTGGTTGCAGTATGACAAGTAACAGCTACATTCTTTTCTTGTACAAATTTTATCACTTCCTGCT
This sequence comes from uncultured Lachnoclostridium sp., assembly GCA_947565985.1. Lineage (GTDB taxonomy): Bacteria > Bacillota > Clostridia > Lachnospirales > Lachnospiraceae > Butyribacter. The sequence goes on along the minus strand of CANOID010000070.1, from coordinate 1,337 downwards.
ATTTTAGATGTACATATATTACAGTGCTTTACAGTACCATTGGCTTCTATAAAAAGACTGTCTGTACATCTGCTTACATCTGCTTTATGGTGTCTAAGTTCCAGTTCAAAATATTCATCTATATCTGTAAAAGCTTTTATTTCATCTAATGTGTAATTGCGTTTAAGACCATCAAATTTATTTATAAACAAATATATATTATCTGGAAGTTTTACACGTAAATACTGTATATGACTAAGGTTTGAAGGCTCACCTACCGCCCCAGTACAGTATTTTATGCCATATTCTGAAAGTTTTTTACATTGTGACAAAAAAACATCCGTCGTAACCATCTGTGGATGGAATGAACACCAGAGCCTTAATTTTTCAATAGCACCACCATTATCAATATATACATTTAGCATTTCATCTATATTAAAACTAAGATTAGTCTGTGCCCCTATAGCTTCAATAAAAATGCTTTTAGATAGGTATGCAAGTTCTCGCCAGTAATATTTATGAATAAGTGCCTCTCCATATGGTACAATCTGGACAGCACACTTTTGCATATCTATACAAGTTTTTTCTAAAAGTGCAGATACAAAATATACAAGACTTTTTTGGTCTTTTTGCAATTCCTGCACACTACATTTTTTGTGTTTGGAAAATGGACAATAACTGCACGAATAATTACATGACTTAATACTCCCACGATAGTACCATTGGCGTATCCTATTATATGGCTTTAAATTATACATAATGTCTATTTCTCCATTTTTCCATCTTTTCTTGCACATCCTCTGAGATAAATGCTGAACCTAAATAATCGGATAAGGCAATTCCCTCTTTTGACAGTGAAATAAATATATCTCCAATATTTGCATAACCTTTATAACACCATTCTTTAATTACAGGAAAGTCTTTTTCTACTTCACTTCCAAAATTTTCCTTGTAGTCTTGACGTACAATTCCATTGCCATATAAAATATGCTTTGCGGCATAACGTCTTTTCTGTTCGTCTTCTGATAAAATAAACCCATGTTTTATTGTCAAAAAATCCTCTTGTTTAATATAATCAGCCAAACTCTTCAAACAACCCGAATGTCCCACTGTATAAGGTGTACAGTAATGCAAATTTCCTATATAACTTCTTCCACCACATCCAATTGAAACTGTATTGTTAAATCCACATGATACACTGTAATCTTCTTGCCTGCAAGCAATATCTTTACGTATAAAACGTCTCATTGACTTTTGCAGATATCCATTTGAGAGAAGAAAATCCCTTGCACAGAGATATAAGTTCATTGTGTCTGCTGAAGGTTTTACACCTGCTTTATAAAGGCTTGTTCCTCTTT
>CANOID010000069.1 GCA_947565985.1 uncultured Lachnoclostridium sp. | reverse complement strand
CTGTAAAGAAATATGTTGATGAAGGTAAACTAGTTCCTAACTATGATTATGCTCCAGATGACCATTATGCTAAGAATGGTGCATTTATGCAGGAATATCTTGCAGGACAAAGTGACCGTGCAGGTCTTGCTTCTAAGATTGAAGATTACTGGAAATCTACAACTCCTGTAAAACACTAAAATTGTTATTTATGGTTAATTAAAGCTCTATGCCGCTAGAAGCTCTCCTCTAGTGGCATAGAAATAAAGAAGGGGGGACAAACCGGATTATGAATACAAATACTATGTCTTATAAGTTAAAACAGTTTATGATGTTTGCCGGGCTTACAACGATAGCTTTCGCTTCTGTTGTTATTATACCATTTATCTATGGTCTGTATCTGACCTTCACAAGTTGGGATGGTGTATCAAGAGAAAAACCTTTCGTTGGTATGACAAATTATGCAGCTACCTTTGCAGATTCCGCATATTGGCAGGCGATAGGAAGAACACTTATATACTCTGTAATAGCCGTTATTTTGGTAAATGTAGTTGCATTTGCTCTTGCATTCTTAGTTACGAGTGGTGTCAAAGGACAAAATTTCTTTCGTGCAGGATTCTTTATTCCTAACTTGATTGGTGGTATCGTACTTGGTTATATCTGGAAATTCGTATTTAACCGTGCGTTAGTAGCTATTGGTAGTGCTATTACATCAGGTACCGCTACTTCACTTCTTGCTACAACAAATGGTGCGATGTTTTGTATGATTATTGTTTCTGTATGGCAGTATGCAGGTTACATGATGCTTATTTATGTGGCTGGCTTTATGAGCGTATCAGCAGATGTACTTGAAGCTGCAAGAATTGACGGATGTACAAACATGCAGTCTATTATACATATTTCAATACCTCTGATGGTGTCTTCTTTTGTACAGTGTCTGTTCCTTACAGTTACAAGATGTTTTATGGTATACGATGTAAACCTTTCATTGACAAAAGGTGAGCCATTTGGTAGTTCAGTTATGGCTGCAATGCATGTGTATAATCAGGCATTTACCTATAAGAATTATGGTACTGGTCAGGCTGAGGCGATGGTTCTGTTTATTCTCTGTGCCGTTGTAGGTGTACTACAAGTATATATTGGTAAGAAAGCGGAGGTGTCAGCATAATGGATGATTTAAATGAAAAAGCAGCCCGCAATCGGAAGATTAAACACGCAATTTTTATAGTTGTTTTAATAATATTATTTATTTTATTTATCTTCCCGTTTGTGTTGGTAGTGATTAACGTATTTAAGACAAAAGCAGATATTACATCTGACCCGCTGGCTCTAGTTGGTAAACATGGGTTTACACTGGAGAACTTCCCAGAAGCTATGCGGAAGATGGATTTCTGGAAATCTTTTATGAATTCAGCTATTATTACTATTACTTCCACTATACTTACAATTGCACTATCTTCGATGGCAGCATATGTGCTTGTGCGTAATAAGTGGAAAGCATGTGGTATTTTGTTTGGAATGATGATTGCATCTATGGTTATTCCTTTCCAAGTATTGATGATTCCAATAGTATCATTGTATGGTGGTGTACTTGGTCTTTTAAGTCATCGTGCAACATTGATTTTTATGCATGTAGGTTTTTCTTCATCAATGGCAACGTTTATGTTCCATGGTGCAATTAATACAAATGTGCCAATTGCTCTTGAAGAAGCAGGTACGATTGATGGATGCAGTCGCTGGCAGATTTACTGGCAGATAGTATTCCCACTGCTTAAACCAACTATTGCAACAGTAGCAATTATCGATGCAATGGCATTTTGGAATGACTACCTTCTTCCAAGCCTTGTACTGGCAAAAAAAGAGTTATATACAATTCCTATTGCTACACAGGCATTCTATGGAACTTATTCCACAGATATAGGTCTTGTAATGGCAGCCCTTTTGCTTGCAATGCTGCCGATTTTGATATTGTATTTCTTCTTACAGCGTTATATTGTAGAAGGTGTAACTTCGGGTGCAGTAAAATAACAGTATAACATTATAAAGTATAATGAGCAGTTCTTAACGTATAATGAGACTGGGCACTAATTTTTTTTATTAGTGTACCAGTTTCATTTTACATTATCTTCTTTTTATTGTATTATTAATATTGTATATTTGCAGAATTGGAGGATGAAACTATGAGAAAAAACACTACAAATAATGAGATTTATCAAAAACGGTTTCAAAAACACCATGATGAACTCCGTTGGCTTTATATGGAGTTATATGATAATGGCTCTATGTTTGCTGAGTTATGTGATAACATGGAGAGCTTTTTTAAAGAACGAAATAAAGATTTGCAATCACTGGATAAGGAGCGTGAAATACATAAGGACTGGTATAAACAAAATGATATGCTAGGCATGATGTTTTATATTGATAATTTTGCAAAGAATATGAAGGGTGTACAGTCCAAACTTGACTATATTGAAAAGTGTAATGTGAACTATATCCATTTAATGCCATTCCTTGAAACACCAGAAGGACGCTCTGATGGTGGATATGCAGTGTCAGATTTTAGGAAAGTACAGAAAAACTTAGGTTCAATGAAAGACCTAGAAAGTTTAACAGCAGCCTGTCATAAAAAAGGAATTAATATATGTATGGATTTTGTAATGAATCATACCTCTGAAGAACATGAATGGGCTAAAAAAGCACGTAGTGGTGATGGAGAGTATATGAGTCGTTACTTTTTCTTTAATAATTATGATACACCATCACTATATGAGAGAACAGTACCACAAGTCTTTCCTACAACTGCTCCTGGCAATTTTACATGGCTTCCAGATGCTGGACATTTTGTAATGACTTCTTTTTATCCATATCAGTGGGATTTAAACTATAAAAATCCAAGAGTTTTTAATGAGATGATGTATAATTTCCTCTACTTGGCTAACAGGGGAATTGATATTATCCGTATTGATGCAGTCCCATATATATGGAAAGAACTGGGTACACAGTGCCGTAATCTTCAACAGGTTCACACTATTGTGCGTATGATGCGCATTATCAGTGAGATTGTATGTCCGGGTATATTGCTGCTTGGTGAAGTGGTTATGGAACCTGAAAAAGTAGTACCTTATTTTGGCACAGTGGAAAAACCAGAGTGCCATATGCTTTACAATGTTACTACAATGGCGACTACATGGCATACAGTTGCTACAAGAGATGTAAGATTGCTTAAAAAACAGCTTGATATTGTTAATTCTCTGCCAAAAGACTATGTATTTTTAAATTATCTGCGTTGTCATGATGATATTGGCTGGGGACTTGATTATGACACGCTGATGACGGAGGGTTCAGGTGAACGTAGCCACAAACAGTATCTTAATGACTATTTTCAAGGGTACACAAGTGGAAGCAACAGCAGAGGTGAACTTTACAATGCTGACCCTGTTACAGGTGATGCTAGATTCTGTGGCACGACTGCTTCAATGTGTGGCATAGAAAAAGCTGGTTTTGAACAAGACGATGAAGCAATGGAGAGAGCCATAAAGTTTGATGTAATGTTGCACGCTTATATGTTTATGCAATCAGGTATTCCAGTGATTTACAGTGGAGATGAGATTGGACAAGTAAATGACTATACCTATAAAGATGACCCAGCGAAGGCAGCAGATTCTAGATATATTCATCGTGGACCTATGAACTGGAAATTAGCTAAAAATATTTCAGACCCAAAAACTGTGGAAGGGAAACTTTTTCCAGCCCTTAGTAAATTAGAGAAGATACGTAGAGAAGAAAAAGTATTTGTATCATATGCAGATACATGGACAATAGAAACATATGAACCATCAGTACTGTGTATAGGAAGATATTTTGATGGGGATAAAATTATAGGGCTGTTTAACTTTAGTGAATATGATAAGACAGCATGGATTAATGAAACAGATGGTGACTATGTAGAACTGGTTTCTGGAAAGAAAATAAAACCAGTGGGAGTTAATATACCAGCTTATGGATTTTATTATTTGAAGCACGTAACTAAACCTAGTGTTGCAGGCAATAGCAAGGCCTGACTAAATGCAAAGTAACAGGAGAGACATATGGGAATTATTTTTTCAGAAAGTGATAGGGTCTTTACCCTGCATACAAAAGATACTACTTATCAGATGAAAGTAGACAAATTTGGTTTTCTGTTGCATCTCTACTATGGAAGAAAGACTAAGGGATGTATGGATTACCTTCTTCACTATGCAGATAGGGGGTTTTCAGGGAATCCATACGATGTAGAAAAGAACCGTACTTATTCAATGGATGTGTTGCCACAGGAACTGCCATGTCAGGGTACTGGAGACTACAGAAACCTCGCTGTAGTTATAAAGAATGCTGATGGTTCATATGAAAGTGATTTCCGTTATAAAGGATATAAAATATTAAATGGCAAGTATAGTATACCAGGGCTTCCTGCTGTATATGCCGGAGAGGATGAAGCTGAGACTCTTGAAATTTATATGGAGGATGCAGTATCCAAAGTACAGGTAACTCTGCTTTATGGTGTACTTTCAGAACTCAATATTATTACTAGAAGTGCTATTATTAAAAATGCTGGCACAGATAGGATTTATCTTAAAAAGGCACAGGCGGCATGCTTAGATTTTGTTGGTGGGGATTATGACTTTATTAGTTTTTATGGTCGTCACGCTATGGAACGCAATATACAAAGAACTGCTGTACTTCATGGAACACAGTCTATAGGAAGTCGCAGAGGTACATCTAGTCACCAATATAATCCAATGATGATTTTAGCCGGCAGAGAGACAACAGAAGATGCTGGAAGCTGTTATGCACTTTCTTTTGTGTACAGTGGCAGTTTTAAAGGTGAAGTGGAAAAAGACCAGTTTAACCAGACACGTGTACTGCTTGGGCTTTCAGACGAATTGTTTTCATACCCACTTGAAACAGGAGAAGCCTTTTTTGTCCCAGAAGTGGTAATGACATATAGTAGCACAGGGCTTGCTAAATTATCGCAAAACCTTCATATATGTTTTCGCACACATCTGTGCCGTGGGAAATATAGAGATTGTGTACGTCCTGTTATCTTAAACAGTTGGGAAGCATCCTATTTTAACTTTACTGGCAATTCTATATATCAGCTTGCAAAACAGGCGGCAGAACTTGGGATTGATATGCTTGTTATGGATGACGGATGGTTTGGTAAGCGTGATGATGACTATAGTGGACTTGGAGACTGGTATGTGAATGAGGAAAAGCTTGGCGAGTCACTTGGTTCATTAATTAAGAAAATAAACGAGCTGGGCGTAAAATTTGGTATATGGTTTGAGCCAGAGGGAATTAATGAAGATAGTGATTTATTCCGCTCTCATCCTGATTGGGTACTTTCTGTCCCCGGACGAGACCCTGTACGTGCAAGATATCAGCTTGTGCTTGATTTTTCAAGAAAAGAAGTAGTAGACTATTTATTTGACAGAATGTGTGAAGTTTTAGACCAAGGCAATATAGAGTATGTAAAATGGGATATGAATCGCAGTTTATCAGATTGTTATTCAAGAGTGGCAGACGAGCAGGGAAGAGTTCAACACGACTATATGCTTGGATTGTATGATTTTTTAGAACGTTTGGTGCAAAAATATCCTGACATCCTCTTAGAAGGATGCAGCGGCGGCGGTGGCAGGTTTGATGCGGGAATGCTTTATTATACACCACAGATATGGTGTAGTGATAACAGTGATGCAATGGATAGACTTTTTATCCAGTATGGAACATCATTTGGATATCCTATGTCATCATTAGCTGCTCATGTATCAGCGGTACCAAATCACCAGACAGGACGTATAACACCATTTCATACACGTGGCACTGTTGCAATGGCAGGCTCTTTTGGCTATGAGCTTGACCCAAGTAAACTTTCAGAAGAAGAAAAACAAGAAATACGCGAACAAATAAGTGAATATAAAAAGTATGCATCCTTAGCTCAGAATGGCTTGTATTATCGTTTATCAGACCCATTTACACATGAGATTAGTGCATGGGAATTTATTTCAAGTGATGCATCAGAAGTCCTAGTAAGTGCAGTTATGCTTGAAGTACATGGAAATATGACTGTAAATTATGTGCGATTAAAAGGATTGGTATCAGGAGCAATGTATCGTGATGAACAGAGTGGTAAGCTATATGCATCAGATGCCTTAATGGAAACTGGCATACTGCTGCCTGTAGAGATGGGTGAGTATCACGCTTATCAGATGTATTTTACAAAAAAGGAGGAATAAAATAATAAGTTGATAAAAACATAGACAAGTATATACAAAAGTGATATAATGTATTCATAAGGAGGACATATAAATGAATACATCAAATATCACAAATTATAAACCAAAAGACTTCGCTGAACTTCTTGGAGTATCAGTAAAAACACTACAACGTTGGGATAAGGATAATATATTAAAGGCAAACCGTACTCCTACTAATAGAAGATATTATACACATGACCAGTATCTACAGTTTAAAGGAATACAGACAGAAAATGATATAAGAGATGTTGTTATATATGCAAGAGTTTTAACCAGAAATCAAAAAGACGATTTACACAATCAAACAGAATTTTTAAAAACATTTTGCAATGCAAGAGGAATTATTGTAAATCAATGTATTGAGGATTTTGGCAGCGGACTTAATTATAACCGCAAAAAATGGAATAAACTTCTTGAAGAAGTTATGGAGAATAAAATAAAAACAATTATAATTTCAAATAAAGATAGATTTATTCGTTTTGGCTATGACTGGTTTGAGAAATTCTGTATGAAATTTAATACAAACATCGTTATTGTGAACAACGAAACATTATCTCCAAATGAAGAACTTGTCCAAGATATTATATCAATTCTGCATGTTTTTTCTTGTAGATTATATGGTTTAAGGAAGTATAAAAATCAGATAAAGGAGGACGAAGAAATTGCGAAAGAGTTACAAGACAGAGATAAACCCAACTCCTGAGCAAAAGCGGATTATCAACAGGACTATTGGGGTGTGCCGGTATGTTTATAATTTTTATCTTGCACATAACAAAGAAATCTATGAACAAGAAAAGAACTTTGTATCTGGGATGGATTTTTCAAAATGGCTCAATAACATTTTTATCCCGAATAATCCAGAGTATCATTGGATAAAAGAAGTATCAAGTAAATCCGTAAAACAAAGCATCATGAATGCAGAAAAAGCATTTAAAAGATTTTTTAAAAGGCAAAGCAGATTTCCAAAATTCAAAAAGAAAAACAGGTCTGATGTAAAAATGTATTTTGTTAAAACGGATTCAAAATCTGTCATTCAATGCGAAAGATATAGAATTAGAATTCCTACTCTCGGATGGTTGGGGATAAAAGAAAAAGGTTATCTGCCAACTGTTAAATCTGGAATTATTATCAAAAGTGGCTCAGTATCATATAAAGCCGGAAGATATTATGTTTCTGTTTTAGTCGATATGCCAGAATCCGAAAAAGAAAAATTAAACAATTCTGGGCTGGGAATTGATTTAGGAGTTAAAGAATTTGCGGTATTAAGCGATAGTACAGTTTATAAGAATATAAATAAAACACAGAAAATGAAACAATTGGAAAAACAATTAAAAAGAGAACAACGCTGTCTTTCGAGAAAATACGAAGACTTAAAAAAGCGTAGCAAAAAGAAAGGAGAGGCTACTAGACAAAATATCCAGAAACAAGTGCTAAAGGTACAGAAACTCCATCAAAGGATAGATAATATCCGTACAGATTATATTAACAAATGTATAAGTGAGATAGTGAAAACCAAGCCGTCCTATATTACCATTGAAGATTTGAATATATCTGGAATGATGAAGAACAGGCATTTATCAAAAGCAGTTGCACAGCAGAAGTTTTATGAGTTTAGAACAAAACTAAAATCAAAGTGTAATGAATTTGGAATTGAATTAAGGATTGCAGACAGATGGTTTCCGTCAAGCAAAATATGTCATGAATGCGGATATATGAAAACAGATTTAAAATTGTCTGATAGGGAATATGTCTGCAAATGCGGCTATCATGCCGACAGGGATTATAATGCAAGCCTTAATTTAAGAGATGCTTTCACTTACAAAATAGCATAATCAGGCATTTGTAAGTATGTACCGATGGCTTAGTCGGGAATTTACGGCTGTGGAGTGTACAAGAATCTGTGAGTAGTGTGTTGCTTGCAACCACAAAAACATACACAGTGAAACAGCAAAAGAAATCCGTGAGGATTCTTAAAATCTCGATATGGGTATATTTGTCCATATTTTGAGTAGCAGGAATAAGATGGATTATAGGCTACACAAAAACGGCTGTTTTGATATTTATGGAACAAATCTACAGTTGTATAATATATATCCAGCAATCAATGGTTTACCATTGTCTCCAGTCAGTGTATCATCCAACGTTGATACACTGACTTACCAGTTAGAAAACGGCAGTGTAGAGCTGTGCTTCGTTAAGACAGAAGAAGATGTGGAAGTTATATGCAAGGTGTGTGGAGTGAAAGGGATTCACGATATTGAGCCTATAGCTAGTGCCGATGTACAAGGTACAGACAGTGTATTTATTCAAGGATTTGGTATGGAAGGTCCATCAGGTTGTAGTAGTATTGGATATGAAATACTTAGCTCAAACGGACTGATATCCCTTTATAGAGAAAATTCAGCACTGTTTGTCTATGCTACAGACCATAAGCACTATATTAACCGCTACAGTGTCAGAAAAATAAAGAGTTTGTTTGCAGATGATAGAATATGCCTTTCTGGTGGTTTTAATTTAGAAAATACTGTAGAAAGTGATATAACTCTTCCATCTCTTTTCTTCACCGAAGAAGAATCACTTGCAACTGGTCTTAAAAACTGTGCTAAAAAGATTGCAGTTAAGATGGGAGCAAGAGAGACAAAACCTCCAGTATTTCACTGGTGCAGTTGGTATTACCTGTACCATAACTTAAGTCAGAAGCTACTTGAAGATTACCTTGACGGGTTTAAAGAGGTGCAAGACATTCCTTTCCGCTATATTCAGATTGATGCTGGATACACGCCTAGTATTGGTGATTGGTTACTGCCAAACCATCTGTTCCCAGATGGGCTTAAAAAAGCGGCAGAAACAATTATTAATGCTGGATATAAGCCCGGTGTCTGGATTGCACCATTTATAGTAGGTGATCAGTCAGAGCTTTGTAAAAACCACCCTGACTGGCTGCTTCATGACATTGATGGAAACTTTGTGATAGAAATGAGAAGTTATAATGAGCCAAAAGTGTGGGGCAATGTGGACACCAACTACTATATACTTGATACAAGTCATCCAGAAGCTTTGACATATTTAAAAGAAGTGTTTGAAACATTAAAAAAATGGGGATTTTCTTTGTACAAAACCGATTTTATGTTCTGGAATATGCATGATACTTCAAAAGTACAGCGTTTTGATAATAGCATGACATCTGTAGAAATTTTTAGGAACACATTAAAAACAATACGTGAGGCTATAGGGGAAGACAGTTATCTCTTAGGATGCATTGCACCTTTCCTGCCTTTTATCGGTTATGCAGATGGAATGAGGATTGCAGGAGACGTAGGTGCACAGTGGGCAGAAGACTATGGTCCTGTAAATATGATACGTGAGCTTGTGGCAGACAACTACTTTAACAATATATATTGGCAGAATGACCCCGATTCGGTTTTGCTTAGGGATTTTGATATTTTCCTTAAGCCACATGAAATAAAAAGTCTTGCACTTCTTCAAGCACTTTCTGGTGGTGCGATTACGACTTCTGACCCTATACACATGATTGCACAGGACAGAATCGACTTGTTGCGTTTTATTATGCCAAAGGAAAGGGTATTTCCTGAGTTTCCATACCTTACACAAAGTAGGGATGATGTGGTTCTTATACACAAATTTAAGTATGGAAATTTATTGTATGCATTTAATCCAACAGATAGACCATTATCTGTCGTTTATTACTTTGATGAATTGTTCAGTGAAAAGGACTGGTGTGTCTTTAAGTATGGGGATACTGTACAGGAATCAGAAATATCAAAAAGTAGTTTATATGTGACAACATTAAAACCACATGATTGTGTACTGCTTTTCTTGACAAAAGAACCACTGAAAAAGTCTCCTGAAAATATATGGGACTTGGCATAATATAAGGAATAAAAAGTAGAAAAAAATAGGAGAAACAATATATGAATGAAGGGAAAAAGACAGACTGGTGGAAAAATGCGGTTATATACCAGATATATCCAAGAAGTTTTAAAGATAGCAATGGAGATGGCATTGGCGACTTAAACGGCATTATACAAAAGTTGGATTATTTGGAAAATCTTGGAATTGATGCAGTATGGCTTTCACCTGTGTTTAAATCTCCACAGGATGATAATGGATATGATATATCCGACTATCAGGATATTGACCCGATATTTGGAAATTTAGATGATATGGAAAGGCTTATACAGGAAGCTAAGAAACACAATATACGTATTATTATGGATTTAGTATTAAACCATTCATCTGATGAACATCGTTGGTTTATAGAAGCAAAAAAGAGCAAAGACAATCCATATCATAATTACTATATTTGGCGAGACGGAGAAGAGGGAGTGTTGCCAAATAATATGAAAGCGGGTTTTGGAGGTTCTGCATGGGAATGGGTTCCAGAATTAAAACAGTATTATTTCCACCAGTTTTCTGTAAAACAGCCAGATTTAAACTGGGAGAATCCTAAAGTGCGTGAAGAACTTTACACTATGATAAATTGGTGGATAGACAAAGGTGTGGGAGGATTTCGACTTGATGTAATAGACCAGATTGCAAAGGAGCCAGATAAAAATATTAAAGAGAATGGACCAAGACTACACGAGTTTATTAAAGAGATGAGTAGTAAGACATTTCAGAGAGGCGATATAGTGACCGTAGGAGAAGCGTGGGGTGCAACACCAGAAATTGCAAGGATGTTTAGCAATCCAGATGGCAGTGAGCTTTCTATGGTTTTCCAATTTGAGCATATTATACTTGACCGTCAAGAGGGAAAAGAAAAATGGGATTTAGCGCCACTGTCTTTTATAAAGTTGAAAAAAGTGCTTTCATATTGGCAGCAGGAGTTGTTCCAGCGTGGATGGAACAGTTTGTTCTGGGATAACCATGACCTGCCACGTGTTGTATCATATTGGGGCAATGACACTGAGTACAGGGTGCAGTCCGCCAAAATGCTTGCAGTTCTGCTTCACGGTATGCAGGGAACGCCGTATATCTACCAAGGAGAAGAACTTGGCATGACAAATGCAGCATATGAGATTGAAGATTACCGTGATATAGAAACACTTAATATGTACAAAGAACGCAAAGGTGCAGGATATAGTGAAAGTGATATTATGGATTCAATACATGCAATAAGCCGTGACAATGCACGTACCCCAATGCAGTGGGACAGTTCTGCAAATGCTGGTTTTACACATGGCAAGCCTTGGATAAAAGTAAACCCTAATTATAAAAAGATTAATGCGGCAGACCAGATAGACAATCCTGATTCTATATTTACGTGCTATAAAACATTAATTGCACTTCGTAAAAAATATAATATTTTCGTTGATGGGCAATTTGAGCTGCTATTGCCAGATGACAATACATTCTTTGCATATAAAAGACAAAACCAGAATGAAAAACTTTATGTTATCTGTAACTTTTATGATGAAACTGCAATATGTAAACTTGATAAAGACTGGGAGAAAATGGAGTTATTGTATTGCAATTATAAAGAAATAAGTAAAGATAAAATAAATATTTACAAACCATATGAAGCTAGAGTATACTATTGTCACATTTAAAAAAATTGGAGGTGATATATATGACAAGTCAAACATTGCGTGAAGCTCGTAAATATGAAGAAGCTTCTGCAAAGCTTATCACAGAAGAAAAACGGCCTTCTTTTCATTTATCTGCACGAACAGGCTGGATGAATGACCCAAATGGATTTTCGTACTATAATGGGCAGTATCATATGTTTTACCAGTATTACCCATATGATGTACAGTGGGGACCTATGCACTGGGGACACGCAGTTAGTAAAGACCTTTTGCACTGGGAATATCTTCCAACTGCTCTTGCACCAGATGAATTCTATGATATGGATGGATGCTTTTCTGGAAGTGCAATAGAAATGCCGGACGGAAAGCAGCTTCTTATGTATACAGGTGTAGTAAAGGAACGCCAAAAAAACGGCGGCTTCTTAGAAGTACAGACACAGTGCATTGCAACTGGAGATGGCATAGATTATGAAAAGTATGAGAAAAATCCAGTGCTTGATGAGCATGATTTGCCAGAAGGGTGCAGCAGGTTTGACTTTAGAGACCCTAAAGTGTGGCGTAAGGAAGATGGAACTTATTACTGTGTTGCAGGAAACCGCCCAGCCGACGGAAGTGGACAGATTCTTTTGTTTACAAGCCCAGATGGCTTTAATTGGAAGTACAAAAAGGTGCTTTGTACCAATAATAATAGATTTGGATTAATGTGGGAATGCCCTGATTTCTTTAAACTTGATGGGAAATGGGTTATCTTAACCAGCCCACAAGATATGATGCCGCAGGGTTTTGAATATCACAATGGTAATGGAACTTTGTGTCTTATAGGCGATTTTGACGAGGACACAGACACTTTTACAGAAGAATATAGCCAGTCTGTAGATTATGGCATCGACTTTTATGCTCCACAAACAGTACTTTCACCAGATGGAAGACGTATTATGATTGGATGGATGCAAAACTGGGATACTTGTAGCTTACGTGCAGTTGACCAGCCATGGTATGGACAGATGAGTTTGCCACGTGAACTGTCTGTAAAAAATGGAAGACTATACCAATTGCCAATAAGAGAACTGGAAGATATGCGTGGCGAAAAGATAGTATATGAAAATGTATCTTTTTCAGATACCATTACTCTTGATGGAATTAATGGACGTAAGATAGATATGGAGCTTGAGATTGCCCCAGATAATACAGAGGAGATATACAGAAAATTTGCAATACGGTTTGCCCAGAATGATGAATACTATACTTCATTAAGTTTTAGACCACATGAATCAATACTGAAAATTGACAGGAAGTTTTCTGGTTCACGCAGAGCAATTATCCACCAAAGGAGAAACCTTGTGAACAGTCAAAATGGTAAATTAAAATTTAGGATGATTCTGGATAGGTTCAGCGTGGAAGTATTTGTAAACGATGGCGAAAATGTTATGTCAGCGGTTATATATACAGATTTGTCAGCAGATGGAATTTCTTTCTTTGCAGATGGAAAAATGTGTATGAATATTACGAAATATAATTTGATTTAATATTTTAAGAAGGTGGTTTAAATGAACGAAAAGCAATTTTGTTTTATTATTTGTTATAACAATGATGTTTTTTTAGAAGAATGTATGTTATACATTAACCAGCTTTATATTCCTGATGAATACTTGATTGATATAATAACAATTGCAGAGGCAGATTCGATAACAGAAGGATATCAGGCTGGCATGGAAGCCAGTAGTGCAAAGTATAAAATCTATCTGCATCAGGATGTGTTTATTTTAAACCACTTTTTTTTACAAGACATACTAAATATTTTTTTACATAATAAAAACTTAGGTTTGCTTGGTGTAGTTGGCACAAAAAAGTTATCTAAAACGGGCATTATGTGGGATTGCAAAAATCGAATTGGTGCACTCCGAAGCTGTACTTTAGACACAGTAGATGATTTCTTTGATATACCAATGAAATGTGGCAAGGGAAGCTGGGAAGATGTAGAAGCTGTTGATGGTCTTATTATGATAACCCAATATGATATAAACTGGCGTACTGACTTATTTCACGGCTGGGATTTTTATGATGTTTCACAGTCATTTGAGTTTAAGAAAGCTGGATATCATATAGGTGTGCCATACCAAAAAACTCCATGGGTTCTACATGACTGCGGATTTTTAAATCTTTCTAACTACTACCATGAAAGAGATATATTTGTAAAAGAATATTTTATAAAATAGAGGTTTATATATGAAAAATAATCATTATGATATGCTTTGCGAGATGGTAGTTTATCGACATTTACCAGAAGCATATGCTTATGTAAAACAGCATATTTCAGAGTGTGATAATAATGAAAAATTTGTCATTTTATATATTTTACTGCGTATATGGAAAGAAGAATTACAGGCTGGTG
>CANOID010000068.1 GCA_947565985.1 uncultured Lachnoclostridium sp. | reverse complement strand
CAAATTTGGAGTTACTGTATTCCATTTTCAAATTTCTTCCTAATGTCCAGCTATACGGACATATTAAATGAGTTTCGCAATTACCTAAATACCACAGAAGCTTAAAAGCTTATTTTTTAAGCCCTATGGTATAAAACAACATTTAAGACGTATAGTATATCTTTAACCATACTAAATAATACAGACTATGCCATATTATGCACCAGAGCCTTTACCATTTCTTTTTTTACACTCACAACCGCATCCATTATTACAAGGACCATTTAAAACAGTAGGCTTTTGAATAATAACCTTTTTCATTTGACACACCTCCTTTCCATAAGAAATGCCAAGTTGCCAAGTTAATTTAGGAAATTTCCAATTTATATTATACAGCAGCTTATGCTTCCTTTAAAAGTGCCACCGCATAGTATACTTTAAAGACTATTTTCTATAATCTGTTTATTCTTAATAGTATAAACTTTATTGCACCATGTTAATAATTCTTCATCATGAGTAATAAGAATTACAATTTTATCGCAAAATTTTCTTTTTATTTCACTCATAATTTGTTGTTCAGCTTTCTTATCTATTGAATTAGAAAACTCATCTAAAATAAGTAAATCTGGAGGATTTAATAATATGCGTCCTATAGAAATTTTTTGCTGATCTCCCCCTGACAAATTAGCAGCTCCTTCAAGTATTATTGTATCAAGCCCTATTTTCAAATCTGCAAATTTTGCAAACCATGGTTCTTGTAACAATTCATTAAGAGCAGCCTGTGTTTTTTCTGACTGTGCCTGTTTTTCAGACATTCCTAATAACAAATTTTCTTTTAATGAAATTGGAAATACAGATTTTATCTGAGAAATATATCTTGCCTTTTCTTTTATAGAGCTTTTTACAATAGATTGAATATCATTATTATTATATAAAATAGTACTTAATGAATCATCCTTTAGTCCTAACATTACTTTTATAAGTGTACTTTTACCTATTCCTGATGTTCCTGAGATGCCAACAATATCGCCACATCTGGCAGATAATGTTCCGGATTTTATATAAATAGTACCATCATAACTAATATTTTTTGCATAAATTTTAATAGATGAAATATCATTTAGAATAATACTTCCTCTGTCTTGTTCCTGATATTCTAGTATAGTATCATTAATAAAATTTATTGATGCTCTTACATCACGCAAACCAATATTTGTTTTATTTAATGTTTCCATAGAACATCTAAAAATATTATTTAATAATACAATAGTAGCCACTTGTGCAAATTGAATTTGATTTATAAATACCAAATAAAACGTTATAATATAAATAGTATTTTGCATAATTTCAAGAACAAAATCTAACAAAATACTTATTCGTGCTGCAAAGAAACCAATATTAGCATTTTCTTCTGCTGTAGACTTATACAATTTTTTCAAGTGTATTCCTATCATTTGAAAGTCAGCAAGCATTTTTAAAAAATTTACATTTGTCATAAAAGAAAGTATATTTTTAAAATTTATAGATACAGTTTCCTGCACTTTCATGCTTTTTTTTAACAAATTCTTATTAATATACTTATATCCCATAAAACTAATAATAGCATAAACTACATAGCACAAAGCTAAAATATAATTGTATTTTACCATCAATATTATAATAAAAATAGTTGAAATAAATCCTCCTATTATATCTGACAGATTGGTTGAAATCAAAGTAAACATATATGTAACCGCTTCATCCTGCCTGTCGGCTAAATATGTTGGTTCATTTTTTTCAATATCAGCATATTTCATTGAATATATTAAATTAGCTATCTTAATATTTTCTGATGTTTGAAAAGCTATAGAAAAATGCTTAACTAAATACTCAAACAAAAATTGTCCAATATAAGAAATACATAATAATACCAAAAAGAAACATAAATAATAAGTAAAATTACTAAAATTTTCTATTATTTTTTGTAGTAGGTAAGATGAAAAGATTTTTGCAATATTAGATATTAAGGAAACAATGCATAATACAATAATGATTTTTAAATTTTTTTTCACTATTTGCCATATTTTCATTTTCTTATGATTCCTCTCTTTTTTATCTCTATACAGCAGTTTACAACTTTTTTCATGAAATACCCATTTTATGCTAAATAATCGATAAGACTGTGCAAGCTGAAAAACACTAATTTACTACATTTTTCAAAAAAGTTGTAAACTGCTGTGTCATAACAATTTTGTACTGAATAAATATTCATGCACAAATAGTAAGAATGAACTCTAAAAAAGTATCTATCCTTATAAAATTTTATCTTAATAATTTATCCAGTATGGTTCTACCCAAATTCTTTTTGTACAATTCCAATGACGATATTGCAAAATTCCATTATGAATTCTGAATTTAGTTTTTATATCATCTGCATATGTTTCATAAATTTCATTTATATTTTGTACAGATGCAGCACATGAATGAACAGGAACTGCTTGAAACATTGTTATTCCAATTATCGTAATAATCACTATTTTCTTAATCTTCATCATTTTTTTCACCTCCTTTTTCAATCACTTGCAAATTTTCATTTTGTACTAATTCTTTCGCAAATTGCTTATCTATAACATATTCATATCCAAAGTCTGATTTTAATACATAAGTATTATCAGTATACTTTATAATACGACTATTGGAATTGTTTATTTCATATGTATTAGAAGTTGTTTCTATTTCATTCTGGGGAGGTAAAAAACTTGGTTGTAAGATAAATGAATAAGATAATACCATTAAGACTAGAGCTAATCCTGTTACTATAAGCTTTCCATGTGGTCTGTAGTTTTTTCCATGCTTTTTTAATAGCATTTCAAATCTTTCTTTTATTTCTTCCCCATTGTTATCTGTAACACCCAGTATTCCTGCTTTGTTGTGTTGACACTTATAATTTTCTTGTTGTTTCTTATAAATTTTTAAAATAGTTTCAAGATAACCAACTATTTCCTGTTGGCTAAATTCTTTAATTACTATCTGGTCACAACGAAATTCAAAATTTTTTTCTAAATTATATCGAAGTAAATATACAAATGGATTCCACCAATAAAATGCACATAGTATATTTACTAATAACTGTACAAGCAAATCATTATTTTTTAAATGTATACTTTCGTGTTTTATGATATAATATATTTCTTTTTCACTATATACATAATCGGGTAATAAGATTTTTTTATGTATAATTCCAAAGCTCATAGGTTCTTTTATAGCACTGTTAGTTACTATCATAATTTTTTTATGGTATTTCTTTTCTATTACTTGATTGGCTATTTTATTATGCATAACACTTATATCTATAGGAAATTTTTTAATTATATTTTTATATTTATAGTATTTATAGAATAAATGAATTAATAATAATAATGTTATTCCAAACCAAAAACTATATAGAAAATGGTATATGTAAATACTTTTAGCCCCTATATGTAGTATTTCTTTCTTAAATATGTGAAACATATTATTATAAACATATGTTGATGGAATTATTTGTGTCCAAAAAAATTCAATTGGCATAAACATTCTTATTACACAAAATAAATAAAGCAAAACCATACCATAAATATTGCATACATCTATAATATGATGATTTTTTTGTAAGAAAGAAAACAGGATGACTAAGATACTACTCCAAAAAACAGTCATCATTACTGAATAAAATGTAATTTGCATATCTATTCACCTTGGTCTCTTATCTGTTTTATAATATTCTCTAATTCATGAATTAAGTAATCTTTCTCATCCTCACAGATCTTCTTTCGCTTATTACCTCCAAGCATTGCCAGTGCAATACTTGCCAGTGAATTGCTTTCTATTCCGCGTTCTGACAAAAGAACTGCTGCATATTCTTCTTTGGTAAGGGATGGAATAAATTTCCTTGCATACTGTGTATTATTTCTTTTAAGACCATATATTTCAAGATACCCTTTGTCTAACAATTTTTTTACAATTCTAAAAAGCGTAACTTGATTCCATTTTTCTTTATCCAGAAATTCTATCATTTCTGTTATTGCCATTGGTCCTTTTTGATTCCAAAGAAAATTCATTAAATCTTCTTCTCTAGGTGTCATTAATTTATTATTTTTCATGATACTACTATCCTTTGATTTCTATTATCATTATTTGATATTACTTATTAATAATAATATATTTATTATTTAATGTCAAGATATTTTTAACTTTAATTTAAATCATAATAAACCTACAAAAGAAAATTTTTATAAATAGGAAAACAATACACAAGACATATAGGGGAAGTGCTTTTCAGCACTTCCCCTACTAAGAACGGAGCATGCGACTTTCACTACACTCCGCTTTTGATAATAGAACTTATTTAATTCATCTCTTCAAGCCTTTCTAACAATGCACGCAGTTCTTCTGGGCTCATGGATGAAAGGCTATGACTCACTGACAATACAATTGCCATCATAATAATAGCTAAGATAACACCAACACCTGCGCAGACAACACCTGCTATGGCAAGGCTTTTGCCCGGAAGTTTTTTAGTCAATACAAGAATAGAAAAAACAAGTCCAAGTATTCCTAAGATTCCTGAAATATACCATGCACAGCAACAAACTATTGATAAAATACCACACACCAGTCCAGCTATTGCAAACCCTGATGGCTGTTCCGTTGACTTACTCTGATTTTGTGCAAGATTTTGTGTAGTGTCTGATTGTATAAAGTCATCATCTGGCGGTTTTTTTTGAAAATCTTCCATCTTCATATACATTTCCCTCCTATATTTTTTCTATATTCTTTTTTGTAGCATGTCAATGCCATATACTAATAATAGCACATTCTTTACAACGAACTGTATTAAAATTATTGCAATTCCTAAAAATATATAACCATTTCTAAATTTCATATATTTGAATCTTTTTTTTGTCAGTGCTGCCAGTGTTCCTCTCACCATAAATACTATATAAAGTGTTATACAGTATGGCACAAATGGATGGTATAAAAGGGACTTAAACCAATGTCCAGTTAAAAAAGCAATAACTGCTCTCGTTCCACCACATCCTGGACAGTACAATCCTGTAAGCAGGTTAAATTCACATCTGGGCACACTTAACTGGGTAAATGCAAGTAATGCTATCCCTATAATAGAAAGTGCTGCAAATACAAGACCTACAAGATAAAGTTTCTGCTCTAATAGTGCTTTATCTTGAAACATGACTCCTCCCTAAGCTCTATCTCTTTCTCGTCTATATAATCTATTCTTATATATCTCGCATTTTGCAACATATTTATAAATTTTTCTATTATTTTATAAGTGCCTTGTATTTCACACTCTACAGTTCCATCGTAAAGATTGCATACCCATCCAGTAGCACCAAGGCTTTTTGCTGCATTACAGGCATAATACCTAAATCCCACCCCTTGCACTCGTCCATGAAATATTAAACTTTTTCTTATATAATCTTCTCTCACTATTTAGTCTCCATTTCTTTAAATCCCTTTGAATAGTATAATTCTTCATCTTCTGTAATAAATAGTGCATATACATTATCCAGTGAATTGACAAGTTCCATGCCTTTATCAAGTCCTAATGCAAAACAAGTAGTGGAAAGTGCATCACCGTCAACTGATTTTTCCGACACTATAGTAACTGCCACTAGTCCATTGTCATATGGATAGCCTGTTGAAGGATTTAAAATATGGTGGTATATTTTCTCATCCTGCATAAAATATCTTTCATATATTCCTGAAGAAACAACCGATACTCCATCTGCATTAATAGCCGTTATAATTTCATTTCTGTCTGCAAAAGGCTGTTGTATTCCTATATGAAAAGGCTCACCATCAGCACGCCTGCCTATACAAAGCACATTGCCTCCAAGATTAACTGTACCACTTGTAACTCCATTGCTTTCAAGATATTTTTTCAGGTCATCTGCAATAAAACCTTTAGCAATAGCACCAAGTTCTATACCCATCCCAGCGACTTTTAAAATAAGTTTTTTGTCTTTAAGTTCTGCATTGTGATAGTTCACAAGCTTGGCAGCAGTTTTTATCTGATTGTGTTCTGGCACTTCTGGATTTTCAGCGGTAAAATTCCACAATGAACTTTCTGGCTCTATTGTAATATCAAAATTTCCATCTGACATCTCCGAATAATACAGCCCTTTTTCAAGTATTTTATATAAAAGTTCTGATACAATAAATGAAATGCTTCCATCGTTATTTACATTAAACTCTGTATTATTATTTAAACTGGTTTTACTTTTAATACTTTCTTTAATACTTTCTTTAATATTTTCTTTATTGTTCTTTTTACTCTGCCTTGTCTGTACTATATTTAGATAAGCTTTTTCTATTTCATTAATATTATAAATTTCACTGCCTTCTAATGTCCTGCTAAATACCTTTTCATACTCTGAGCATTTTGAAACACATTCATTTAATAATTCTTCACTGCCCCCCGCATTTAAAGTTATTGTGTATGTTGTATTAAATGCAAAACCAGTTTTTATAAACTCTTTTTTATTTTCACTTTCACCCAAAAAACCATTTGCACAGCCTGTTATAAAAATCACAAAAATATTTAGTATACAAAAACATTTTATAAAACTATATTTTTGTTTATTATGTTTATATTTGTTCTCCATGCCTAACCACCTTGTCTACAAGTTCTTTTTCTTTCTCTGTAAGTTCTGCCTTTTTAAGCAAGTCAGGTCTAAATAGTGCAGTACGTATTACGGACTGCTCTCTATACCATTCTGCAAGCTTTTTATGGTGCCCAGATAAAAGAATCGGTGGAACGCTTTTTCCACGCCAGTTTTCTGGTCTTGTGTACTGCGGATATTCTAATAAATTTTCTGAAAATGATTCTGTGTATGCAGATATGCAATTATTTAATACTCCTGGCACAAGGCGTGATATTGTATCCATCATAACAAGTGCTGGCAGTTCTCCTCCTGTAAGCACATAGTCGCCAATAGAAACAAAATCCGTAACTATTTCTTCGATTACACGTTCATCTATACCCTCATAATGACCGCATAAAAATATTAAATTTTCTTCATGTGCATACTCTGCTGCCATTTTTTGATTAAAAGTTTTGCCCTGTGGAGTGAGATATACTACATGCAGAGGTTTTGTACTTTGTATTTTCTCACAAATATGCTTATAACACATATAGACAGGCTCAGCCTGCATAACCATTCCTGCACCGCCGCCATATGGGTAATCATCTACACGGTTGTGTTTATTATCTGCAAAATCCCTTATATTTACTGCATTTACATTAATGTAACCCGATTTTATTGCACGTCCTGTTATGCTTTCAGACATCGCATTATTTATCATATCAGGAAATAATGTCATAACATAAAAATTCATATATCAGAGTAACCCTTTCATAATATGGACTGTAATAAGCTGTTTTTTTATATTTACATCAAGTACACACTCTGGTATATCAGGTAAAAGAACTTCTTTTCCATTGTGTTCTACCGAAAATACAAGGTTAGCACCTGTCTCAATTACATCTCTAAGAATACCAAAGTATTCTCCTTTGTCTGTAACAACATTAAGCCCTATAAGGTCTGGAATATAACACTCACCCTCATTAAGAGGAACTGCATTTTCCCTTGTCACATATAAGTCACAACCCTTGTACTTTTCTATATCATTAATATTGTCAATTCCTTTAAATTTAACAATTACAAGACTTTTAAAAAACTTTACCGAAACTACCTCTAAATTCTTTTGTTCTTCTCTGGTATCAAGTATTACTTCTTTTAAATAGTTAAACCTGTCTAGGTCATCTGTTGTAGGAAACACTTTAACTTCTCCACGCAGCCCATGAGTGTTAGCAATAACACCAACCCTAAATAAGTCTGTCATCTATTCCTCCTGTATAAAAGGCAAAAAGCGCCTATACCAAACGGCACAGGCGTTTTACCATAATCTACTGTCCTATTTCAACGGTTACCTTTTTATCAGTTTTGGAGGCAGCAGCTTTAACCATTGCACGTATTGCCTTGGCTATGCGCCCTTGTTTTCCAATAACTTTTCCCATATCTTCTTCAGCTACTTTAAGATTGAAAATAATCTCATCATCATTGTCAGTCTCTGTTACGATGACCTCGTCTGGGTGGTCAACAAGTGACTGTGCAAGAACTTCTATTAATTCTTTCATTTTATTTACTGTAACCTCCCTTAAACATTACATATTAGATAAATAAGCAATTAATTATTCAATTATGCCAGCCTGTTTTAAAAGCTTGCCTACTGTTTCAGTTGGTTTTGCACCATTTGCCAGCCACTTCTTAGTGCTTTCTTCATTAAAATTAAATACACTAGGATTCTGGTTAGGGTCATAAGTGCCAATTTCTTCGATAAACCTTCCATCTCTTGGAGACCTTGAATCAGCTACTATTATTCTATAGAAAGGTGCCTTTTTCTTACCCATTCTTCTTAATCTTATCTTAACCATCGTTACTTTTTCCTCCTAATAAAAATATTAAAATTTATAATCCAAAAGGCAGCTTAGGCATACTAAACCTACCTTTTTTCTTACCTTTACCTGACATCATTCCTGACATCTGTTTCATCATTTTCTTTGACTGCTCATACTGTTTCATAAGTTTATTAACTTCTGATATATCAACTCCTGCACCCTTTGCAATACGTCTTTTCCTTGATGGATTTATTATGGCAGGATTGCCTCTTTCTTCATATGTCATAGAGTAAATTATTGCCTCTATCCCCTTAAACATATCATCGTCTATCTCTATATCGCTTGGAAGTCCCATACCCGGAAGCATATTTAAAATACTCTGTATGCCACCCATTTTTTTCATCTGTCCCATCTGGTCTAAGAAATCATTAAAATCAAATTCTGCCTTGCGAAACTTCCTCTCTATTTCCTTTGCCTTATCTTGGTCAAGCTCTGCTTCTGCCTTTTCAATAAGTGTAAGCACATCACCCATTCCAAGTATACGTGATGCCATGCGGTCAGGATAAAACTGCTCAAGGTCTGAAAGCTTCTCTCCCATACCTACATAGAGTATTGGACACCCTGTAACGGCTTTTATTGAAAGTGCAGCACCACCTCTTGTATCACCATCAAGCTTTGTAAGTATAACTCCATCAATTCCTGCTTTTTCATTAAATGTTGTTGCAACGTTCACGGCATCCTGTCCAGTCATCGCATCTACAACAAGCAGTGACTGGTCTATATTGACACTCTCTTTTATTTCCATAAGTTCAGTCATCATATCTTCATCAATATGAAGCCGTCCCGCTGTATCTAAAATAACAACATTAAAATTATTCTTCGATGCGTGTTCTATAGCTGCTTTAGCTATATCCGCTGGCTTGTGGTTTGTTCCCATAGAAAATACTTCAACGCCTTGTTTGGTGCCATTGACCTGTAACTGTTCTATAGCTGCTGGTCTGTAAACATCACACGCCACAAGCAAAGGATTTCGTCCTTTTGACTTAAGCTTACCTGCAATCTTAGCTGTAGTAGTAGTTTTGCCTGCACCCTGAAGACCACACATAAGTATTACTGAAATTTCACTAGAGGGCTTTAACTTAATTTCTGTAGTTTCACTGCCCATAAGATTAATTAGCTCTTCATTAACAAGTTTTACTACCATCTGTCCAGGTGTAAGACTGTTCATTACATCCTGCCCTACAGCTCTTTCCTGTACAGTTTTTACAAAGTTTTTTACTACTTTAAAATTTACATCTGCCTCAAGCAGCGCCATCTTAACTTCTTTTAAAGCAGACTTAACATCTTCTTCTGTAAGTCGCCCTTTGCTGCGGAGGTTTTTAAAAACATTTTGCAACTTTTCAGTCAGACTGTCAAATGCCATATTATTCTCCTTATAAAAATAATCTCCTCATCGGCACAACGTGTAGTATAATATAATATCCAAAAGTTGTCAAGTTTTTTTCTTGACAACTTTTCACCTCATAGCCTGTGTATAAATTTCGTATACTTTATTTTCTTTTTGCAGCTTTAAGATTGAATCTTTACCAGCAATACATACAAAACCATATACCATCAGCCCATTCTTTTCTACATAGTCAGCCGCATCGCTATATTGTTGTGGCTGTCTGCCCATCATTTTAAGAAACTGTTTCTGCTCTGCCATATATCTAAGTAAACTTGTGAAGTGTGTTTTCATAAATTCTTCTTTCTGCATATCTTCAATAAGTTGTTCTGTGAATGTCGCCTTGTCCGATGTACCGTCCCAAAGCAGCATATATGGATATTTTTCTCTGTCCCAGTCCAGATTGTGTGAAGATGTTAATGCACAGTTAAATCCTAAATTTTCTATACAGAATCTTTCTGTATCAGATGATTTAATCCCATTTTTAGTACAGACAGCACACCATACATTCTCAAATGAGATTTTTTCACTAATACGATTTAAGTATTTCATAAACTTTTCATAAGGCATTATTTTATCCAGTGTAACATAAGCAGTGTATTTCTCACTTTCATTCAATTCAATTAATTTTTTTGCTGCACTGTTTACATCTCCTGCCGCACAGTAATTGATTTTTTTATTTCTGTCAATCAAATCAGATAGTGAGTCAGAAATATTTCCCTCCATCTGAAACCATGCAAATGCATTCTGAACAGGAGGATTTAATGCATCTGCATCATACATAAGTAGTGTCCCTTTCTCAATTTTGCCAGCAAAGTTTATAAAAAAATCGTTGTAAGAAATGTCTTGTGGAATTATTATATCATAATTGCCATATCCTCTCCCTGTCACATATGCACTTTTTCTATTATTTGCAGGAATGCACAATTCTGTATATACAGCAAGGTCAAGCCCTAACTGGTTCCCATGTTCCCCAGTGCTTTTCTCTGGATTATAATAAAAACTGTCCACTATTTCTGGTAAAAAAAATATTAAAAATATTACAATTCCCAGTGTAATAGCAATAATACATATTCCTATTTTTATAAAAACTCTGCGTATGGCACGGTTCACCATTTGGTCAAAATCGTTATTTACTTTAGGAAATTCCAATGCTTCAATTCCAGTTTCTTCTTCTTGTTCAAATAAATATTCACTAATTGCTTCATGCCGTTCAATATCCGCTTCTACTTGCTTTTTTGTAGCATTGTCTAATTTTTCATCTTTATATAACGTTAACAATTCACTATATTTCATAGCCATCCTCCTTCAAATATTTTTTTAGGTCACGCTTTGCTCTATGGCTAATTACCCTCACATTTTCAAATGAAATATGCAAAAGTCTTGCAATGTCCTTTAATGGCAGCCCACTAAAATATTGTAATTCTAAGATTTCACGCTTTATAAGTGGAAGTTTCATCATCGCACGATACAACATATACTTCTGTTCTTGTTTTATCAAATCATCTAAAATATCTTCTGTACTACTCTCTGGCAATCTATGCATTGTATTCAAATTGTCTTCTTCCACAAGTATCTGGTATTTTTCTTTTTTAAGCGTATTAAAACACAGGTTTCTAGCTACTAAATACAGCCAAGCTCTCATATTAGTATGTTGTTCTGGAAGTGACAACAGTGCTTTAACAAAAGTTTCCTGAAGCAAGTCCTCAGATATACTCCAGTTTTTACACAGTGAATAAATATACAAAAGAATTTCTTTGCCATAGGTTTCATATAATCGTTGTAATATTTCATTGTCTAAAATAGTTGTCACCTCCCATTAATAGAGCTGCTTATACAACTATAACAATCAAATAAAGAAAATGTTACAAAAAATAAGGAACCTTATTTTGGTTCCCTAAGTTGTAAGCTGATAACTCATATCAATTTGGTTTAATATAGTGTCCATATCAACAGAGCCATCTAAAAGTATGCTAATCCATTTGGTATGATTCATATGGTATGCAGGAAGTATACCATCCTGTTGACGAAGTATTTCTGCAAGCATAGGGTCACATTTTAGATTTATTATATCAACATCTCCTGTACCCGAAAGCCCCAATTTTCTTTTCTCTACTGGCATAAGCAGCCCATACCATTTATTGTTATCTTTATGACGCAATACTTTGTTTTCAGGGTATTTTTTCCACGGATTGTCTGGAATTGTACCATACTCTTTTTTCACATATGCTAAAATTTCTACAATAATTGTGTTTTCCATATTTCCTCCATCTATTAGGTTAAATAAACAAAAATTTTATTTGACAATGACAAAAAAAAATGATAGAATAATAGACGTTGTAAATATATCAATATATTTATATTTGCCGGTGTGTTGGAATTGGCAGACGAGGTAGACTCAAAATCTATTTCCGGTAACGGAGTGCGGGTTCAAGTCCCGCCACCGGCACTTTATACAAAAACGCTTAAAACAAGATATATAATAGTATATCGTGTTTTAAGCGTTTTTTCGCATATAAGCCTATAAAGCAGCAAGGTATAAGAAGACATAACGTTTCTTACACCCTTTAGACTGCACATTATATTAATAAATTTGCTAAAATTGTCTCTTTTATTATGTATTGGGTGTTAGCCAATAACTTTCTGCACTGCCTCTAAAACTCTGTCAGCCTGAAATGGCTTAACTATAAAATCTTTAGCTCCATTCTGAATAGCTTCAATAACCATCGCCTGTTGTCCCATTGCAGAACACATAATAACATTAGCTCCGGCATCCACTTCCTTTATCTTTTTAAGCGCTTGTATACCATCCATCTCTGGCATTGTAATATCAAGTGTAACAAGGTCAGGCTTTAATTCACTGTACTTCTGGACTGCAACAACTCCATTCTCTGCCTCGCCTACAACATTGTAACCACCTTTTGTTAAGATATCTTTTACCATCATTCGCATGAATGCTGCATCGTCAACTATTAAAATATTATTTCCCATGGTCACTCTCCCTTAAATAAATTGTTATCAAGTTCCTGTTGTAATAAATTCAATGTCAAACCTATCACTGTTATAATAAAAGGAACTTTTTAGAAAACTTAGTTTTTCTTTAGTCAGCCCTATTTGACTTCAACTCTCATAAGTTGATTATATATCTTTTAGATTACTGTGTCAAGTCAATTGGGATTTAAAAATACTTGCGATTTCCCCACAAATTACCTTTTTTCAAATCAATGTATTCTCCATATGCCTTTTCAAGCATCTGCTTTTCGTTTGAAAATTTTAATAAATGGTATGCTTCATGGTATTTATAATACCCTGAATCTTCAAAATATTCTTCGCGCTGTGGTTTGCTATAATAACTGTCAGACATCATCAAGTACCAGTGGACATCTTTAGTAACAGTATCCTTTGGTGTACTAAAGCTATACTGACTCTTTCCAACGTATTTAATTATATTGGCCGATACTCCGGTTTCCTCCCTTACTTCACGTAATGCAGTTTCATTATACTCCTCACCTTCTTCAACAGTTCCCTTTGGAAGAACCCATCCTTCATAACGATTTCTATAATTTTTATACAGTAGCAAAATTTTCCCTCTGAAAATAACCACACCGCCACAGCTAATTGCCTCAATCATTGCCAATCCTCCTGGTTGGTGTGAATATATTGCATACAGTATACCCCTTTTTAAAAATATTTGCAACTTCTAAAAAAATAATTCTATTAATTTCCAAGGTACTCCCTAAACATCTCTTTTGCAATTGGCACTGCATACTGACTTCCTGTTCCTGCTTTTTCTACGATTACACTAATCGCAATTTTAGGATTCTTAGCAGGTGCATAGCCAATAAACCACGCATGAGAATTTCCCTCTGAATCAAATTCGGCTGAACCTGTTTTGCCAGCTACACTATAAGATAATCCATTTAGTGATGAGCCTGTCCCATCTTTAACTACAGATGTCATAAACTTTCCTATAATACCTACCATTTTTTTATCAATAATTTCACCATTTGAAACTGGTTCATATGTCTTTATAATACGACCTTCATCGTTTTCTGTATGGTCTACAATATAAGGAAACATCATTTCACCGTTATTTGCTATTGTAGCCGCTATCATCGCATTTTGGAGAGGGGTTACTGTAGTCTTGCCCTGTCCTATCATAGTTTGAACTCGCTCTCCTGTATCAGATTTTTTATCCAGTAAAAACTTACTTCTGTTGTATTCAAATTTAACAGGAAGTGCTTTATTAAACATAAATTTTTCACAAAGCTTTCTGAATGAATTTATGTTAAGCGACATTCCTAAGTCAGCGAATGCTGAATTACATGACTTTGCAAGCGAACTGTTTAAATCAAGTTTGCCATGACTTTCATGTCCATAACAGTTAATAACATTGTCATCAAAAGAAGCAGAACCATTGCAGTCATATAAA
>CANOID010000067.1 GCA_947565985.1 uncultured Lachnoclostridium sp. | reverse complement strand
TAAGCACTGCAAAGTGTTAATCTGACTGTCACTAATAGGTCGAGGGCTTGACCTGGATGTTGCATATATTCTTAATTTATATGTAAAGGATGAGGTTAAAGGATGTCTGTATCAGTATACAGTTTTGAAGATATAAGAGATATGAGCTTTTGTTATATAGATTGTATAATCTATGTGGCAAGGGCTTTTTTTCTATATCAATTGTAAAAAGGAGAACAGTCAGTAGTGATTAGTTTAAATGACGAACAAAAAAGGGCAGTTATGCATTTTAGAGGACCATGCCTTGTAATAGGTACGCCAGGTTCTGGGAAGACACGAGTTATAACAGAAAGGATACGATATTTAGTACAAAACTGTAAAATAAATCCTTCAAATATACTTGTTATAACATTTACTAAAGCGGCAGCCCTTGAGATGAAAAAAAGATACAGTAAGATAGTGGGAGATACTGCTGAAAAAGTGCAATTTGGGACATTTCATGCAATTTTTTTTATGATTCTTAAAATAGCATATAATTTTACAGTGAACAATATTATACATGACAGTGCTAAAAGGAACATATTAAAGCAAATTGTATCCGACATTGATATAGAAATTCAGGACGAGAATGAGTTTTTAAATAATATAGAAACTGAAATTAGCTTAGTGAAAAGTGAAAGACTGGATTTGAAACATTATTGCTCAATAAATTGTTCTTGGGATATATTTAAAAAAATCTACAATAGTTACCAGAGTGAATTAGCAAGACAAAGGCTTATTGATTTTGACGATATACTTGTATATTGTTATGAACTTTTATCAGAGAGGCAGGATGTTTTAAATATATGGCAAAGACAATATCCATTTATATTGATAGATGAATTTCAAGATATTAACCATGTACAATATGATATTGTGAAACTTCTTGCAAAACCTGAAAACAATATTTTTATTGTGGGTGATGATGACCAGTCAATATATGGATTCCGAGGTGCAAGACCTGATATTATGCAACAGTTTTTAAAAGATTATAAAGATGCTGTGAAATATGTGTTAGGCATAAATTATAGATGCTGTGCCTCAATTGTAAAAGCTTCTAGTCGTCTTATAAAACACAATCAGAACAGATTTACAAAGAAATTAGTAGCATCAAAAGCAGAAAAAGTTCCAGTATATATTAAAAAATTTGATAACATTACAGAAGAAGATAACTATATTTGTAATAAGATTTTAGAATATCACCAAATGAAAATACCTTATAGTGAAATGGCTGTTTTATTTCGCACAAATATACAAACACGAACACTGGTTTCAAAGTTAATGGAATACAATATACCATTTATAATGAAAGAACATATTCCTAATATATATGAACACTGGATTGTGCAGGATATCCTTACATATATAAGGGTTGCACTAGGTGATAGGGACAGGGCATATTTTTTAAGAATAATTAATAAACCTAAAAGGTATGTCCATAGAAATATTTTTACAAAGCCTTATGTCCACATAGAAGAGCTTAAATATTTTTACAAAGACAAACTGTGGATGTTAGACAGAATAGAACAATTTGAAAGTGATTTGAAGTTTATTTCTACTTTAAAACCGTTTGCAGCAGTAAATTTTATAAGACGTGGTATAGGATATGACGATTATATTAAGGAATATGCAGAATACAGGGGATTATGCGTAGATGATTTAATGAATATTCTTGATGAGATTCAGGAAGAGGCAAAGACTCAAAAAAGTTTTGAAAAGTGGTTTGAATATATTAAATTATATGGTGAAGAATTAAAAAAGCAGGCAGAAAAAAGAAAGGCTCTATTAAATTTGGCAGAGAAAGAGGATGACTTTGTTTTTGTACTTACAATGCATGGTGCTAAGGGTCTTGAATATACTTGTGTATTTATACCAGATGTAAATGATGGTGTTATTCCGCACAATAAAGCTGTACTTGATGATAATATAGAAGAAGAAAGGAGGATGTTTTATGTAGCAATGACAAGAGCTAAAGAATATCTTCATATCAGTTATGTAAAAGAAAGATTCAATAAAAAAACAGATGTGTCGTGTTTTTTGCATGAGATTAAGTGTGGCAAACTTTAAAAGGAGATTATTATTATGGGGACAACAAAAAAAGAAATGAAACTAGCAGATGGTAATTTAAACAAAATGATGTTTAGAATGGCACTTCCAACTATAGTAGCACAAATAATAAATATACTTTATAATATTGTAGATCGCATTTATATAGGTCATATACCAGGAGTTGGAGCTAACGCCCTTACTGGAGTGGGCGTAGCATTACCTATAGTAGTGTTTATATCTGCTTTTTCAGCGTTTGTAGGACAGGGTGGTGCTCCACTATCTTCAATATGGCTAGGCAAAGGGGATAAAGAACACGCAGAGAAAATACTTGGCAATGGTACATTGTTACTTATAGTTTTTACAGGTGTACTTATGTTTGTATTTTATATATGGCAGAGACCACTCTTATTTGCATTTGGTGCCAGTGATGCAACTATTCCTTATGCCAGTACATACTTGTCATGGTATCTTGTGGGAACAATATCTGTAGAAATTGCGCTGGGGCTTAATACTTATATTATAGCACAGGGAAATTCTGGTGTGGCAATGGGTTCTGTGCTTGTAGGAGCAATATTTAATATAATACTTGACCCTGTATTTATATTTGCATTGAATATGAGTGTAAAGGGCGCAGCTATTGCTACGGTTATTTCACAAACCCTGTCAGCTATATGGGTACTTTATTTTTTAACTGGTAAAAAGGCGTTATTAAAAGTAAGGCTTAAGTATATGAAACCAGATTTTGAGATTATAAAATCCATTTGTTCACTTGGCATATCGCCATTTGTAATGCGTTCAACAGAAAGCCTTATATCTATTGTTATGAACAGTGGATTGCAGAAATATGGCGGTGACACATATGTCGCTTCTCTTACAATAATGCAAAGTGTAATGCAGTTTTTCTCTGCACCAGTTGGAGGATTTACACAAGGAGTGCAACCACTTATAAGTTATAATTTTGGTGCACAGAATTTTAAACGTGTAAAACAGACATATAAAAGAATGATATTAATATGTGGAAGCTTTTCATTTGTAGGAACTGTGATAGTTATGGCATTTCCTGGGCTGTTCGCAAAAATATTTACAGAAGATATTACGCTTATAAATCTTGTCAGTGAAAAAATGCCTTTATTTATGTGTGGTATGCTTTTATTTGGTGTACAGATGGCGATACAACCTACATTTTTAGCACTTGGGCAGGCTAAAATATCACTATTTATAGCTATGCTTAGAAAAGTAATTCTTCTTGCTCCTCTTGCAATTATTTTTCCACTTTTTTGGGGAGCAGATGGTGTATATATAGCAGAACCTGTGTCTGATTTTATATCAGCGGTAACGGCAATAACTTTATTTGCACTGAATATCAATAAAATTTTATCCAAAGAGAAGGTTGAACAAATCAAGTAGTTGACATGCTTATAAAAAATGATATAGTAAATTGCAAGTTATTATAAGAAAACTGTTTTTAAGGGAGGTTTTATATGCCACAAAAACCAGTTAGAAAAAAGGAGAAACTTTCTAAAGAAGAAAGTTTATATCGTTCCGCTGTAAGCCTTATGGATGCTGTGGACTGCGTGAGTAGGTTTGAAGTCATTGTATCATCACTAAATGATGCGGCAAAAAAATTTGAGAAACTTGGCGATTATAAAGATGCTGTACTTCGTAAAGAAGAATGTTTAAATAATGCAAAAGACATAGCAGTTAATGGTGCAGCAGAGGTTTTTAATACAGCTTTAGGAAAACTTGGCTGTGCAAAAACCAAGAGTGATTTTATCGATGTTGCTCAAGACTTTAAACTTGTTAGAAAGTTTGACTATAAAAGGGAAGAATGCAATAAAAATATACAATGCTGTCAGAAGCGTATAAGAAGGATTGAGACAATAGCAGCATTTAGGAGATATGTTATTGTGATTTGTATACTAGTTATTTGTACTTTGATATTTATAAATACACCACTTTTTCCTTTGGTTAAGAAATTGCTGTCCAAATTTTAACAGGGAGATATTCTATGGAAGAAATTAAAAAAATTGTATGCCAAACTGAAGATAAAATTGCCAAATGGGCAGAAGAAATTAGTGATTATATTTTTGAAAATCCTGAACTTAGTGACGAGGAATATAAGTGTTCTGCATATCTTGTAAAAAAATTGAGAAGTATTGGATTTAAAGTTATATATCCATATATGGGCTTTGACACTTCTTTTAGAGCCGAATACTGCAGTGATAGTGAAAATAATGGTAAGACTGTTGCATTTCTCGCTGAATATGATGCACTTCCCGGATATGGAAATACCCATGATAAAACGGCACATGCATGTGGACACAACTGGATAGCTGGAAGTACTATGGCTGCTGTTCGTGTTCTTAAAGATATAAGTAGATATTTTAATGGAAAGATTGTACTTTTTGGAACACAATCAGAAGAAAAAACCGGAAGTAAGGTTAACTTTGCAGAGCTTGGAGTATTTGATGATATAGACGCTGTATTACAGATGCACCTAGGTAGAGTAAACTGTGTTGATACTACGGCTATGGCGATGACTGATTATACATTTGAATTTTATGGAAAAGCAGCACATGCAGCAAAAGAACCTGAAAATGGGATTAATGCACTTGATGCATGTCATCTTGTTATGGCTGGAATAAATGCTATGAGACAGCAGTTTGGTGCAGATGTAAAAATTCATGAAATAATAACAAATGGTGGACAGTCACCAAGTATAATACCAGAGTATGCTTCAATGTGGATATTTGTAAGAGCAACTGACAAGAATATTTTGGAAAAAGCCGCAGAACGTGTTGTAAATATTGGTAGAGGAGCAAGCCTTATGACAGGTGCAGAGTTTAAATATAAAAGAGCAAGAAATACTTTTTATGATATTAAGCAAAGTAAGCACCTTAACAGTTTGATGAAAGCAAACCTTGCAGAACTTGGTATAACTGAGCTTGCAGATGGAGATAAATATCACTGTGAAAGTACAGATATAGGCAATGTGTCATATAGATGCCCTGTATGTTATACTACGCTTGGAACGTCTCATATTTCAGATGCTGGTCTACATGAACAGGGATTTGTTGATGTGGCTTGTTCAGATGGAGCAAAGAAATTGATGCATATAGCAGCAAAGGCTATGGCGATGACAGCACTTGATGTGCTTTAAATTTTTACTTGCAAAACTGACCAAATTGGTATATAGTTTATTGATAGTGAATGTAGTCGAAGCAGACGTATGGATGTAATTCTACGGGCTGCTTTTTCTATGTACAAGCATATTTAATTATTTAGAAATAGGAGGAAATAACATGAAGTTGAAAAAGATAATAGTTTCTGCACTTTGTGCAGTGATGGTTTTAAGCCTTGCAGGATGTGGAAATGGTGGAAGCAATAGTGCAAGTAATAGTGGAAGTAATAGCAGCAGTAGCAATAGTGGAAGTAGCAGCAGTAAAGAAAAAAATGCACTTGAAAGAATACAAGAGGCAGGAGTTCTTAAGGTGGCAGTTTCACCAGACTTTGCACCATATGAATTTGAAGACCCAACAAAGAGTGGACAGGATACTTATGTGGGTGCAGATATTGAAATGATAAAGTATATTGCAGAGAAAATAGGCGTTGATATGGAAATAATGGCAATGGATTTTGATGCTTGTCTTGTCGGAGTGACTCAAGGCAAAGTGGATTGTTCTATTAATGCGTATTATCCATCAGAAAAAAGGAAAGAATCTGTAGATTTTACAGATGCATACTTTGACGATTCAGAGCAGGTTGTAGTTGTTAATAAAGAAGATGTTGATAAGTATAAAGAAGCAAAAGATTTTAATGGTGAAATTATTACAGCACAAAATGCTTCTGCACAGGCATCTATTGTTGACCAATATCTTGCAGATTCTAAAAAACAGCTTATAAGCAAGGTTACAGATGGTATACAGATGGTTAAGTCGAAGAAAGCTGCGGGTGTTGTATTACAGAAAGTAGTAGCCGATTCAATTGTATCAAGTGATGATTCTCTTGCGATTGCAAAGCCTGTATTTATTTATGATGAAGCAGAACTTGTGGTTGCAGTAGCTAAAGGTGAAGTAGAATTAAAAGACAAAATGAATGAAATTATAAAGGAGATAAACGAGCAGCAGCTTTATGATGGATGGCTTGTAGATGCACAGGAACAAGTATCTGAAGGAAAGTAATTAAAGCCATCAAGTTTGCAGACATAGAATGGAGGACGTAATGGTTGATAATATATTACGTATAGCAACAGAATACAGAGGATTGTTTGTACAGGGTATAGGATATACGTTGTTGCTTGCTTTTATAGCAGTAACTTGTGGTACAATACTTGGAACGCTTGTTGCCCTTTTAAAGATGAGCAGCACGAAAGTATTGTCGCTTATTGGTACAGCATATATAGAACTATTCCGTAATACACCGCTCCTTTTACAGTTGTATATATTTATGTTTCTGCTACCAGAAGTTGGCATAAATCTTTCTCCTTTTGCAGCGGTATCGGTTGGTTTGGTACTTAATACAACGGCTTATATATCAGAAATAATACGTTCAGGTATACAATCAGTTGATCATGGACAGACAGAAGCTGCAAGAAGCCTTGGACTTAGCCATGTGCAGACATTGCGCATGGTTGTGCTTCCACAGGCGATGAGAAATATTTTGCCAGCTCTTGCCAATGAATTTGTTACAGATATTAAAGAGACATCTCTTGCATCTACATTTTTTGTAGGAGATTTGATGACTACATATCGTACTATTAATGGAGCGACATTTTTAGCACTTGAGCCATTATTTGTAGTAGGCATAATATATTTTGTACTGTCATTTACACTTAGTAAGCTTGTAGCATTTTTAGAAAGGAGGCTGCGTGCGGAATGATTAAGTTTGAACATATATCAAAGAAATTTGGCAGCCTTGAGGTACTTAAAGATGTGACACAGCAGGTAAGCCAGAATGAAATTGTAAGCCTTATTGGACCGTCAGGTTCAGGCAAATCTACGCTTTTAAGGTGTATGAACCTGCTTGAAATCCCTACATCAGGGCGTATTCTTTTTAAAGGTGAAGATATTACGGCTAAAGGTGTAAATATAAATGTCCATCGTCAGAAGATGGGCATGGTATTCCAGCATTTTAATGTATTTCCAAATATGACAGTTGAACAGAATATTACAATGGCACCTGTATTGCTAAATAAGATGAATAAAGAACAGGCACATAAAAAAGCTTTAGAGCTTTTAGAAAGAGTTGGTCTTAAGGACAAGGCAGATGTAAAACCTGTAAAGCTGTCAGGTGGTCAGAAACAAAGACTTGCCATAGTGCGTGCAATGGCTATGGAACCAGAGGTTATGCTTTTTGATGAACCAACATCTGCACTTGACCCTGAGATGGTAGGTGAAGTGCTTGAAGTTATAAAAACACTTGCAGAAAGCGGTATGACTATGATGATAGTTACCCACGAGATGGGTTTTGCAAAGGAAATATCAGACAGAGTATTTTTTATGAACAATGGTATCATTGCAGAGTCAGGAACACCTGAAAAGATTTTTGAAGACCCTGACAATGACAGGCTTAAAGAGTTTTTAAGCAAGGTATTATAAAAATCTATGTATTAGACCAAAAATAATGGAGAATTTAAATGTTATTAGAGTGCATCATTATTGAAGTCGTTATGTACAAAAATATCTGACTTTAAAACTTCTGATTTATCACAACAGGGAAAATAGCTTGTAAAAAAGTATAGGTAAATGTAAGAAATTTAACCTCGGGCAAAATTATATATTTTTGTCAGGGGTTAAATTTATTTTTTGCAAAAAAATACAGTTTTTTTGAAGACTTTTTAGTTTTGGCACCGTTATATATAATAGAAGGGCGTTAATATAGCGTTTTATGGGCATTATTTCAAAAAAAGTAAAGAGAGGTGAAATAGTTTTGAAGGAAGAAATGTCAGAAAAAGATAAAGAGTTTGTTATAATGC
The DNA here is from genome assembly GCA_947565985.1 of uncultured Lachnoclostridium sp. Taxonomy (GTDB): domain Bacteria; phylum Bacillota; class Clostridia; order Lachnospirales; family Lachnospiraceae; genus Butyribacter. Next base: position 6,989 of record CANOID010000067.1, on the reverse strand, counting down.
TTGAAAAGTATGAAAGACTTGCTTTTTCTGTCTGCTATAAAATGACTGGTAATTATTTTGATGCAGAGGATATGACACAAGAGACATTTCTTTCTGTATATAAATCATTAGAAAACTTTGATGGAAATAATCCGGGTGGTTTTATTACAAGGATTGCAGTTAATAAATGTCTTGATTATTTAAAGAGAGCAGACAGAAGGGCTGTTCCAGTAGAAGATAATATACTACTGGAGAATGCATCCTATGTGCCGCCGCCAGAAGATGGAATGATGCAGGATGAGGTTAAACACCAACTATTAGATGCTTGTAATGACCTGAAGCCACCATATAACGAAGTTGCCACACAGTATTATTGTAATGGAAAAACTGCTATGCAGATTGCAAACGATTCAGGCAAGAAACTTAAAACAGTGCAGACACAGATACGCAGAGCTAAAGAAATGCTTAAAAAGAAGATAAGGAAGGAGGATTTAGTATAATGCATATAAATAAAGAACAGTTAAATCATTATATTGCAAATAGTATGTCACAGACAGAGCAGATGACCTTTTTTAAACATATATCTGAATGTGAATTTTGTGCAGAAAAGCTTGCAGATGCTATGTTACAAAAAGAACAAGAGCTTGTTTTTACTCCTCCAGACTTAAAAAATAATATACTGGAGCAGACTGTGTATATGGTAAAACTACCACAAGAAGCTATGATAGCAAGTATAAGGAAAAAGCAGAAGGAATTTTGGATGTATACAGCCAAGGTTGTATTCGCCGCCTGTGTAGCAGTAACAATTATTATGATGCCAATTGATGTTTTTCCTAGTAGCAGTGGTAGCTATAATGCTTATATGGAGGCAAAGTTTCCATTGACAAAAGAGATTACAGAAGAGGATGTAAAAAATAATTTTAAGATACTTGATTTATTTAGAAATACATCTGCTAAAATATCCAATGATATTTCTAAAGCATTAAACTTGGATAAAAGATAACTGTAGAAAATAATTCAATTAATTAAAGAAAAATGGAGGTTGACAATTATGATTAATAGGAAAAGTAAATTTTGGACTTTTTGTATATCATTTATGCCCGGAGCAGGGCAGATGTACCAAGGATTTTTAAAACGTGGAGCAAGCTTTATGCTGCTGTTTTTTGGAGAGATATTTCTATCCAATATGTTGTATAGCAACTGGCTTTTATTTGCAATGCCTGTTATCTGGTGTTATGCATTTTTTGATTCACTAAATATTAGTACGCTTTCTAATGAAGAATTTAGTATGCTTCAAGACAAGTATTTATTTATTGAAGATGGTATAAACTTTAACATTAATATAGACAAAATACGTATTCCAGCAGCAGTTATTTTAATAATTACAGGCAGCTATATATTACTTGAAAATATGGTATATATACTTGAAAATATATTTGGTGTGCCATTAAGGCTGCATATTATATTCAGAATAATGGATTATTTTCCAAGATTTGTATTTTCAGTAGCTATAATATTTGCAGGTCTTTACCTTATTAAAGGTAAAAAAGCACAGATGGACAATGATAATATATATGACACACGAAAAGATGAAATATAAAAATCTGCTAGGTGTTTTCCAAGTAAACATGGATGGAGGGATATAATGAAGGAGAGACGTGTAGGAACTTTTACATTAGGAATTGTGTTGGTGGCTTTTGGAGTACTATTTTTACTTCAAATGTTTCTAAGTGCATTAAATTATTATTTTATATTTGCACTATGGCCAGTAATATTTATTATACTTGGAAGTGAAGTACTTTATTATGCACTGCACCAGAGGCAGATAGAATATAAATATGATTTTGCGGCAATTATAATAATAATGATATTGCTAGTATTTGCTATGTGTATGGCAGGAGCAGATTGGGTGTACCAGCATACCCCTGAGAAATATTGGTTTAGTGTGTAAATGTAAAAAGGTACAACACCTTAGGTGTTGTACCTTATTTATTCTTTGTCCTTAAATAGCATTATTGAGAATCTGTTTCTTTGTCCTTTTATGCTGAAGTTAATATATCCTCCCTGTTTAGTCACAATTTCACGTGAAAGATAAAGTCCAATGCCAAGACCCTCTTGTCTGGTACTATTTTTTCCACGGTAGAATCTCATAAAAATATTATTTCTTTCTTCATATGGTATATTGCCATTTTCGTCTTCTACAGCTACTTCTACAAATATCCCAAGATTTCTTATTGAAAGGTGTATAATATTCCCATTTTGTCCATATTTAACTGCATTATCTAACAAGTTAAATATGGCTTCAGCCGTCCAGTTGCGGTCATGTTTTAAGTCTATCTGGTTTTCTTCACTATACTTTATTTCAATACAGCGATGTTGTGCTTTTACATAAATATCTTTTACTGCTTTCAGTACCGTTTGATTAAGGTTTTGTATCTGCATATTTAGATGTATAAGACCACTTTCAAGCCTTGAAACTTTAATTATATTCTCAGAAAGAAAATCTAAACGTTCTATAGAGATATGTAAGATACTAATGTATTCTCTTTGTTTTTCAGTAGGCAATGATTCATCAAAAAGAAACTGACTATACATTTTTAAGTTGGCAATAGGAGTTTTTAGTTGATGTGAAATATCAGAAACAAGCTTTTTAATATTTTCATGTTCCTGTTTTTCGTGCATACTGTTGTTTTTAAGAATTTTAGACAATTTCAGTACTTTGTTCTGAAGTTTAGATAATATAGTATCTTCATTACTCAGAAATATTTTCTGATTTTTGCTGTCAATCTGTATAAGTACGTCTATTAATTCTGAGAGTTGTTCAATAATATTTGAAATATATAGGTCGTTTACTTTATTTAGTATATATGACAATATGCACAATACTGCCATGCCAGTGGCAAAAACTAAACTGACTGTGACATTTTTTGTTATAATATAAGCTGCAGTTGGAAAAAATATTAATGCGGCTATATATAATATAATAATAGTATATATGGTTTTTTTATATTTTTTTCTGTCCATATTATTCACCAAATGTATATCCTATTCCAAATACAGTACAGATGTATTTTGGGTGTTTGTCATCTGGTTCCAGTTTTTGTCTAAGTCGCCTTATGTGTACATTAAGTGTATTTCTATCTATAAATTCTGAATCACATCCCCAGATTCTATCTATCATTGTTTCTCTTGTAAGAACTTGTCCCTTGTTCTTTATAAGGAGTTCTAAAACTTTATATTCAGTTGCAGAAAGATTAACTTTATTATTAGCAATGAATACTTGCATTTTTCCAAAATCAACGCTCATATCTTTATACTGAAATAAGCTGTTGTCTGTATTTTGTTGAGTTCTTCTTAATACTGCCATAACTCTTTGTATAAGAAGTTCAAGTGAAAATGGTTTAGAAATATAGTCATCACATCCTACAGTAAAGCCTTTTATCATATCTTCATCTGTATTATCTGCACTAAGAAAAATCACAGGGAGATTTTTCTCCCTGCGTATTGTACTACATAAGTCAAGACCATTGCCATCAGGCAAGTTAATATCAAGAATCACAAGATTGTATAACTGTGAAAGTGCAGCTTTTGCCTCTGCGAATGTATATGCACAGTCAGTTGTATATCCATTTTTTTCAAGAAATATCTTTATGCCCCCACATATATATATATCATCATCTACTATCAATATTCTCTGCATCTTATCTAGTACCTGCCTTTATATTTAATTAATTATATCTATTATTCTCTTAAACGCTCTGTTATACTTTCATTTGAAACCATTTGGTAAACTACCATAGGAACTGTCATGCATATACTCATTATAACAGCTATAATAATAAACATCAATATCACAGGATAGTGGAATATAGCATAATCTGCGATATCTTGTGCAAGGTCTGCAATTTTATAAACAATAATATTACCTATTGTTAAAATAAGAAAAGTTGTAATTAATCCATAATATGCGCCTTCAAATACAAGCATTTTTTTAACTTGTTTTTTGGTCATACCTACACTCTCTATTACAGCAAGTTCTTCTTTTCTTGTGTATACACCTGTTAACATTACATTTATAAAGTTAATTATTCCAATAAGGATAAGTACTATAGAAATACCTCCTCCAAGTATATTCATTGCAGACATAGACGATGTAAATTCTGACATCATTTCTGATTTAATTTCGATTGCAAGTACAGATATATTTGTCTTTGCAATTTCTTTTATTTTTGGTGTTATAAAACTTTCTGCTTTTGGATTACAGTCTGCAATAATATTATCAATGCTTGTATTAGTGCAAAACTCATCTAAAGCAGTATCACTTATAAGCACAATATCTGGTGCGGCAGCCTGCATCCAGTAATATCCTACATTAAGCCCATGATCATTTTGTCTTGTGGGACATGAACCAACTTCAAATGTTTTTTTCTTGCCACTTTCTATATCTTGAAGTGTAATTTTTTTACCAAGCATATAGTCTGATTGTTCATCTGTATTGACAAATCCTAAAAGGCATATTTCACCTTTTTCAAATCGTTCTATATTTATTTTCTGTCTTGCTTTTTTATTATAAAGTTTTATCATATCAGAACTTACAGCAACAACTGGAGACTGATATTTTTCATCATTATCTTTTGTATTTTTGTAATAGTTAATAATGTTTTGAAGTTCTTTTTCATCAGGAATAGAATTTTCCAGAAATGGTTTAAATAAATTTTCATCAAATTCAAATACAGTATTAGCAGAACGATTTATGTGTATATTATTAATGCCATCTATATTTTTTATTTTTTCTGCCATATTTTGTGCTTCTTTAATTATCTTGGCTTTATTTGAATTTGAAATTTCATCTGAATTTGAATTTGTGTATATAGTGTAGTCGTTTGGTAAGTAAAAATCTACATAATTGCTCAGTTTCAAACTTCCAAAAAATGTATCTATTGAAAGAAAAGCCATTGTCCCCATAAATAGTGATGCAAATACTAATAAAGCTCTTTTCTTTTCGCGAAAAACATTGCGATATGCCATTTTGTAAAGCTTGCCACCATCAGTCCCTTTTTTTGTCTTATAGTTTACATTACTTGTGCCATTGTATTTAAGTGCTTCAACAGGAGAAACTTTTCCTGCAAGCTTTGATGGTTTACGACAGCTTGCAAAAACAGTAAGCAGTGCAAATAAAATTGTTCCTATATAGATAAAAGGATTGAAACTTATGTTTTGAGGCATTGCAGCACCAGTGGAACTAGCAGAGCCAGCTCCACCAGCTATTTTTAATGCAAAAGGTACTGCAGCAAATGAAATAATAATTCCAAGTATAATTCCTATTGGTATTCCAGTAATTGAAAGTCTTGCTGCTTGTTGTTTGACAATTTTTTTAATCTGCGAAGGTGCAGTTCCAATTGTCTTTAACATTCCATAAAACCTTATATCTTTTGTAATAGATATATACATTACATTATATATAAGCAGATAACCACTTGTAATAATTATAAAACTAATAAGTAAAATGGTAATTATTGTTACAAGGGTAGAGTGATTATTCTCGGACTGGATATCATATTGTGACTGAATTTGTTGTCCTTTTTTTAATTGTAATGAATCAAGATTTATAATAAGTTTTTGTTGTTTTCCAGGTTTTGCAGAGATGCAAAGTATACCATTATTTTCAACTGTTAAGCCTAATTTATTTATATAAGCCTCTGATACAAAGCCTTGGTAGCCTCCCGGATTGTAAGAGTAGTCTGTAAACCATCCAGAGAGCTTGAACAGATGTTGTTTAAGTTTGACTTCCATATCTTTTTCTGGTTTAGTTATGCCCAGTGCGTCAAGAGCAGACTTTGAGAGCATTATTTCATCGTCTTTTACTGGATATACACCATTTATATCACTTACTGCAGGCTTAAAGTTATCGTTAAATTCTGTACCGTCATACCAGTCTAAAAGTATTTTGCCTTCTGTGCCTGAAATTTCATCTGTTCCAGTCTGAATTTTTGTTCCAACAGCATTTACATACTTCATTTCTTTAACTTTTTTTATCTGGTCTTTATCTGGCATTGCCAGAAAAACTGTGCTTTTTGTACCCTGTTGTCTTAGCATCATGGTAGTAAAGTTTATTGCAAAGCTAAATCCTATGGTAAATACAGTAGTAAACATAAATGTAGTAAGCACTATTGCCATAATTACAAATATATTGCGTGTTTTATTTTTTTTAAGGATGCGGCGGCTTATTTTATTTACAATTTCTTGGTTATTATTTTTTAACATCACTGCCACCTACCTCCCTAGTTTCAGATACTTTACCATCTTCAATGCGAATTATCCTGTCTGCCATAAGTGCAATTTCTTCATTGTGTGTTATCATGACAATAGTCTGATTAAAATCACGGCTTGTAACTTTAAGTAGAGATATTACATCCATACTTGTATGGCTATCCAGATTTCCTGTTGGCTCATCTGCTAATATAATAGCTGGTTTATAGGCGAGTGCTCTTGCAATTGCTACTCGCTGTTGCTGACCTCCTGATAACATATTTGGCATCGCAGTCAATTTTTGTTTTAGTCCTAAAGTTTTAATAATAGTTTCAATATATTCTTTGTCTGCTTTAGAACCATCAAGCTCTATTGGCAGCACAATATTTTCATAGACATTAAGAACTGGAACAAGATTATAATTTTGGAATACAAATCCAATATTTCTTCTTCTAAATATTGTAAGTTCTTCATCAGACATAGTAAAAATCTGTTTGCCTGAAATATTTACAGTGCCAGAATCTGGTCTGTCAAGTCCACCAAGCATATTTAACAGTGTTGACTTGCCACTTCCTGAAGTTCCAACTATAGAAATAAAATCGCCATCTTCTATATCTATAGAAACGTGGTCAAGTGCTTTTATTTCGTTGTCTCCTGAACCATATGTTTTACATAAATTTTTTGATGATAAAATACTCATATACACACTCCATTTCCAATGTAAAAACTGTTATAAACACCTTTTCACATTTGATATAATC
>CANOID010000066.1 GCA_947565985.1 uncultured Lachnoclostridium sp. | reverse complement strand
CTCCCCTCTCATTTTTCATCTAAATAAGATTTGTATAAATAAGATAACTGCTACAATTAGTGTAGCAGTTATCTTTTTCATTATCTACTGTAAAGGCAGCTATCATTTACGGTGGATAATGTCTGTTCTCTTTGGTCCGTTTGAAATCATTTTGATTGGCACTTTGATATGTTCTTCAATAAATTCAATATATCTGCGGCAATTTTTAGGAAGTTCACTGTATTCTTTTATACCACTTATATCACACTCCCAGCCTGGAAGCACCTCATACACTGGCTCTGCATTTACAAGCTTTGCTGTAACAGGAAAATCGGTCACAATTTCTCCATCAATCTTATAAGCTGTACATACTGGTATCTCTTTAAGATATCCAAGACAGTCAAGAACAGTAAGGACTACTTCTGTAGCACCTTGTATTTCACACCCATAGCGTGTTGCAACTGCATCAAACCATCCCATGCGTCTAGGTCGTCCCGTAGTTACACCATATTCACCATTGTCACCGCCATGTTTTCTAAGTACGTCTGCCTGTGCTTCATCATGTATCTCACTTACAAATTCACCTGCACCTACAGCACTTGAATATGCCTTTACAACTGTAACAATCCTTTTTATCTCATATGGAGGTATTCCAGCACCTACGGCACCATATGCAGCAAGTGTTGATGAAGATGTAACCATAGGATATATGCCATGGTCAGGGTCTTTTAATGAGCCAAGCTGCCCTTCTAAAAGAATGTTTTTTCCTTCTTTAAGTGCTTTTCTTAAATAAGCTGACACATCACATACATAAGGTGCTATTATGTCACGATAGCTATGAAGAATTCCCATAAGCTCATCTACATCAATTTCTGGTTTATTATAAAAATGTTTAAGTAAAATATTTTTCTTTGCACAGATTCCCTCTGCCTTTTCTCGAAGAGCTTTATCATCCATAAAAAGTTCTGAAACTTGAATTCCAGTTTTAGCATATTTATCTGAATAAAATGGTGCTATGCCTGACTTAGTAGAGCCAAACGACTTTCTGCCAAGACGTTCCTCTTCATATTCATCAAATGCTATATGATATGGCATAAGAATCTGTGCTCTGTCGGACACAAGTATTTTGGGTTCTGGCACTCCCCTTTTTACAAGTTCATTTATCTCATTAGCAAGATATGGGATGTTCAATGCCACGCCATTACCGATTACATTAGCTGTATGACTGTAAAAAACGCCTGATGGAAGCAGATGCAAGGCAAACTTTCCATAGTCATTGATAATAGTATGCCCAGCATTACTTCCTCCTTGGAAACGTACAATAATATCCGATTCCTCGCCAAGCATATCAGTAATCTTTCCTTTGCCTTCATCTCCCCAGTTAGCTCCAACAATAGCTGTTACCATAACATCCTCCATTCCGCCGTATAACACGGCAAATTTATTTTACTACTATTCTACATCAGTACTTTTTTGATACTTATAGAAGTATCCTTTGACAAATCATAGAAGTTGTCTTTAACCTTTACAATAGGTTTTGACAATTCTTTCTTGTTAATCATGACAACTCTGCCTGTTTCACCATTTGAAAGCAATACCTTTTCACTTATAAACGCCTGTGCAGCCATATCAAGAAATGGCAACAGGAATTTCGCATCATATTTTACAAGCCCCTCTCGTTCAAACATATGTATAACGTCAAACGGGCATATCGCTTCTCTGTAAACCCTTTCAGATGTCATTGCGTCATACACATCAGCTATTGCAACAATCCTCGAAAATTCTTCTATTTGGTCTTTCTTATAACCGCCGGGGTAGCCGCTGCCATCACATCTTTCGTGGTGGCGCATTGCAACCTCTGCTATGCGTGCATCAAGATTAAGTCTTTTTAAAATATTATTCCCATGAAATACGTGTGTCTTAGCTATATTGTATTCAGACACAGAAAGCCTGCCTTTTTTCATTATAACTTCTTCTGGTACTAACATTTTTCCAACATCACAAAGCAGTCCCGACAGTGTAAGTACGTCAAGCTCCTCATGTGACATATCAGGATACACAGTCCTTCCAATCATATTGCTTAATAGAGCCACATTCATACAATGTACATAAGTTGCATCATCATACCCTTTCATGCACTGTAACATATCAAATATGTGTATGCTATTGCGTCCTTTTGCAACGACACTTTCAACATCAGAAAGCAACTGTCCTGTGTCAACCTCATCGTTATTAACTACCACATTATTAAATACATTTTTTAAATTTTCAACATTGTCCATAAATAAAGATGAAAATGCTTTAAATTCTGTTGTATCTCTGGTATTAACAAAATTCTCTTCATCTTCTATAACTACAGCATCAGGTACTGATGGCACTTCTGTAATCTCATGTACTTCTTCAGAAACGGAGGTTGCAACACCATCTTCATCTGTCTCTATCCTGATTGCAAATATAGAATGGTCTTTTAATGCTGTGATAATTTCCTCTGTAAGAACCGTTCCTTTAGGAATAACCAGCTTGTTATCCGATGTATAAACATCAGCAGCAGTCACCATACCAACCAGAGCTCTTGTTGTTAATATTCTCTTACTTCCCATAATTCCCCTCCCCCATCTGTCTGTATTAATTGCTTCAGATGGTTTTTTTTATACATTGATTTCTGGTCTTATACCTAAAATCTCTTTATTGACATCAAGGACTGGTCTTACAAAGTCCCTGATATATTCCTCTGTCTGTGATGCGGCACGTCCTGTATACCTTGTAGGGTCCATAGTGTCTTTAAGTTCTTCCTCTCCCATAGGAAACTTGCTGTCCTCTGCAATAAGTTCAAGAAGGTTATTCTCTTTGCCATGTTTTTTAACATTTTCGCCGGCTTGCATTGAAAGCCTTCGTATCTCTTCATGAAGTTCCTGCCTATTGCCACCAGCCTTAACTGCGTCCATCATAATATTTTCAGTTGCCATAAATGGAAGCTCAGACATAAGACGCTTTTCTATAACCTTATCATATACAACAAGTCCATCTGCTACATTCAAAAGCAAATCCAGTATGCCATCTGTTGCGAGGAAACCTTCAGGTATGCTGATGCGTTTATTCGCAGAGTCATCAAGAGTACGTTCAAACCACTGGCACGCTGATGTATACATTGCATTTGTCACATCTGACATAACATACCTTGCAAGCGATGTAATTCGTTCGCATCGCATAGGATTTCTCTTATAAGCCATAGCTGAAGAACCTATCTGGTTCTTTTCAAATGGCTCTTCAACTTCTTTTAAATGCTGTAAAAGGCGTATATCACATGCAAACTTATGAGCACTTGCTGCAATCCCTGCAAGTACATTTAACACTCTAGTGTCCAGCTTGCGTGAATATGTCTGCCCTGATACTGGGAAACACTTATCAAATCCCATCTTCTTAGCAATAATATCATCAAGCGTCTTAACTTTTTCTTCATCACCATCAAAAAGTTCCATAAAACTTGCCTGTGTGCCTGTGGTGCCTTTTGAACCGAGAAGTTTCATTGAGCCAGCAACATATTCTAAGTCCTCAAGGTCCATCATAAACTCTTGAAGCCACAGCGTTGCACGTTTTCCCACAGTTGTAGGCTGTGCTGGTTGGAAATGCGTAAATGCAAGGCATGGCATATCCTTATACTCAAGTGCAAATCCTGCAAGTCTGTCAATAACATTAATTAATTTATTACGCACAAGCTTAAGTGCTTCTGACATAATTATAATATCTGTATTGTCACCAACATAACATGAGGTGGCTCCAAGATGGATTATTCCTGCTGCCGTTGGACACTGTACACCATATGCATATACGTGCGACATAACATCATGTCTTACAAGTTTTTCCCTTTCCTTTGCAACATCATAATTTATGTCTTCTGAATATGCCTTAAGTTCTTCTATCTGTGCCTTTGTCACAGCAGGCTCTCCTTTTTCATTCTTAAGACCCAGCTCGTTCTCAGCTTCAGCAAGTGCAATCCACAGTTTTCTCCATGTTTTAAATTTCTTATCTGGTGAAAAAATATACTGCATTTCCTTACTTGCATAGCGCTCTGAAAGTGGGCTTGTATACTTGTCATTACTCATAATCTTTCCTCCATTTGCAAATTCTTCACTTTTCGTAATCTCCGCATATATCTTCTTTGGGAGGTTTTACAGGCAAGGACTTTTCCTGCTATAAGCCTTTCTCTTTGTGCAAATTACAGTTATGCCTACAAAGAAAAAAGAACATAATAAATTGAAGAAGCCATATCTTCACAATTGAAGTCGTACATACCAAAGATACCACATTCTTCATCAATTTTATAATTTTTACCCATTTTCTCCTTCAGGATTTTGTAATTACCACAACTTTTATTATATCAATTTCCTTAAAAATGGCAAGCACAGATTATTCATCCATAGGTATATTATTAATGCTTATATCTTGTTTTGGTATAATGTTACGCATAAATTTCACTGTAAGAATCCTTAATACAGATGCATTAAGCCTCTCTTCAGATATTGTACCATCCTTTATCTTACTTAGTATTTCGTTATATGCCATATCAATGTCTTGTGGCATAAGAACTATATCTGCACCACCGCTTATAGCACCATACGCTGCTTCTGCTGGTGTATAGATATCTGTTATAGATGCCATATCCATCGCATCAGTAATAACAATCCCTTTAAATCCAAGCTCATCGCGCAATATCGTTTCCATTATAAGCCCTGACATACTTGCTGGCTGTGCCGTTTCTGTCACTTTGCTCACAGAAATATGTGACACCATAACAAAATCAGCACCTGACTCTATACCTGCTTCAAACGGAACAAAATCATTCTTTCTAAGACTTGTAATACTGCTGTCTATGTTTACACTTCCTATATGTGTATCTCCACATGAAGAGCCTTGCCCCGGAAAATGTTTTAATGCAGCACTTACATCCTGCTTCTGTATACCTTCTACAAAAGCCGAAACCATTTTTGCAACCTCATCTGGCTTTTCGCCAAATGACCTTGAGCCTATTTCTAAGTTTAGTTCACTTGTTCTGACATCTGCCACAGGTGCAAAGTCAACATTAAAACCAAGTTCTTTTATCTCTGAACCAATAGTTTCGCCCATCTTATATACGTATGATACATTTTCTTTATTTCCTATTTCTTCCATAGTCGGAAATACAGTCGTTCCCATCTTTTCATTGCCACCAATTCTTGCTACATCGCCGCCCTCCTCGTCTACTGTAACAAAAAGTGGTATAGTGCTGTTTTTTTTCAATCTATTTATAAGTCTTTTAGTTTGTTTTCTATATGCTATATTTCTAGAAAAAAGTATAACTCCACCAATATGGTATTTTTCTATAGATTTTTTCATGACTTTTGTAAATTTTTTCCATTCATAAAAATTTCCATTTCTAGAATCAAGCTGTTCTAAATTTACTATAAAAAGCTGCCCAGCCTTTTCTTCCACAGTCATGTTTTCCATATAACTCATTGCCGCTTTCATAGCTTCATCACGGTTAAGCCTCGCTGGCTCTTTTGTCTCTTCTGCCTCTGGACTTTTTTCTGGAACATATACATCGTTATCTCCTCCAGTAATAGCACAGCCTGTAAGGCAAATGCACAATACTAAACTGCAAATAATTTTTATAAAACTGCTTTTTTCCATAATAATTACATTTATCTCCATTCATGTAAAATAGATAGTGCATAAGATTGTATATATATTTTATCGGAATATGTCCTATATATCAACTAGAATCTGTTAAAATTATTTTTCATTTTTAGTAAACTGTCCAAGCCATACCGCATAGTATAAGACTGTAAATAAATTTAACTGTCGTAAAAGCGACAGACTGGAGGATATTATGAGTGATTTAGCAGCAACAAATTGTGGCGGATGCAGTTCAGGTGAAAATGGATGTAGCTGGATAATTATCCTGCTTCTCCTTTGCAGCTGCTGTGGTGGCGGTAATAATTTCAACCCCGGCTTTGGCGGAGGCTGTGGCAATGAATCCGGATGTGGTTCAATGATTTGGATTTTAATTCTCCTCTGCTGCTGTGGCGGTGGATTCTAATTCCGTAACAAAAACAAATCCTGCATCTTTTGGCAGGTCAAAAGGGCCAGCACTGACAGAATATTCTGTCAGCGCCGGTCCGCTTTATATTTAATCTATAATTATTTTCTACATCTTATACATTCTTCATCAATTTCATAAACTGTATCATCATCTATTATAAGACTGCTGTTATATACATTATTTATATTTATATTGTCCATATCTGTTATAAAGCATCCCTTTAAATTGTTTTTTTCTTTTTCAGACTCGCTATTATTTATATTTCCATAGTGATAATACCTCATAAATGCCTCCATATGTGTAAAAAATTCTCTAATATTAACATATGTACAAAATTGACATCCGTGACTTATTTGTAAAAAATTTACAAAGAAAAGAATTTCTTCATTAAATCAAGCCTAGAAAACATCGACATCATAAGTAAATCAAGCACAGTAACAGCAATCATTGCTTCAACAACTACAACAGCTCTTGGCACTATTACAGGGTCATGCCGTCCATTTATTTCTACATTGATATCGTTCCCATCCTTGCTTATTGTGTGCTGCAATTTTGCTATAGACGGCGTTGGTTTTACTGCTGCCCTTATAACAATGTTGCTGCTATCGCTTATTCCACCAAGTATACCACCTGCACTATTTGTCTTTTTTACAATAGAGGCATTATTTGAAACACAGAAATTGTCATTATTAGCAGAACCAGAAGAATATGCAACTTCAAATCCTTTTCCAATCTCGACACCCTTAACTGCACCAATTGACATAACAGCCTTCGCAATATTGGCATCTAGCTTTTCAAAAACGGGCTCTCCAATTCCTGCTGGTATCCCTGATACAATACACTCTATTATTCCACCTGCTGAGTCTTTTTCATGCATCCTCTGTGATAAAAGCTCTTCTGCTTTTTGTGATGCCACAGGGTCAGGCATATAGAGTGGGCTTTTCATCATGTTGTTGCGAAGTATTTCAAGCCCTTCATATAAGCAGTTTCCTGTATAACTTTTATCTATAGTTATACCACATATTGACTTTGAATATGCACATACTTCTATCCCAAGCTCTTTAAGCACCTCTTCTGCTATAGCACCTGCTGCAACTCTGCCAATGGTTTCACGCCCTGAAGAGCGACCTCCGCCCCTGTAATCTCTGAAACCATATTTCATATCAAATGTATAATCGGCATGACCCGGTCTATAGTAGCCTGCGATTTCAGAATAATCTTTTGAACGCTGTGTTTTATTGTATACAACCATTGATATAGGCGTTCCTGTTGTACGCCCATCAAAAATACCCGAAAGTATCTCCACAGCATCGTCTTCTTTACGCGGTGTGGAATACTTTGTCTGTCCAGGCTTTCTTCTGTCAAGATAGCTCTGGATTTTTTCTTCATCTAAAGCAAGCCCCGCTGGACATCCATCCACAACAACGCCTATGCCCTTTCCATGTGACTCACCCCATGTAGCCATTTTAAAAACCTGTCCAAAAACTGAACCAGCCATAATAACTTCCTTTCTTACGTTTATATTATCGTACAATATCTATAAAACCTACTTTTTTACGCACTTTTCTAAGTGTCTTATTGGCAAAATACCCTGCCTGACTATCATTTTCTTTAATAATGCCGTCAAGGTAATCCTTGTCCTTAATAATACGCTCATACTCTCTGTGCATTGGTACTAACACGGCATTGACAGCTTCGGCAACTGCCAATTTAAATTCACCATAGCCTTTACCATCAAACTCTTTCTCTGTGTCTTCTATTGATTTATCTGTACAAGCCGAATAAATTTCAATAAGGTTACTTACCCCCAGTTTATCTTCTGAGTAGCGAACCTCACTGTCTGAATCAGTGACAGCGCGTTTGCATTTGCGTACAACTGTATCTGCATCATCCATAAGATAAATACTTCCATTTGGGTTTTCATCAGACTTTGACATCTTCTTTGAAGGGTCTTGAAGGCTCATAACTTTTGCACCCTTTTTACCATAAAATCCTTCAGGTATAACAAATACATCCCCATAAATTGAGTTAAAACGCTGTGCAATATCACGTGTTATCTCAAGATGTTGTTGCTGGTCTTTTCCTACAGGAACATACTCTGCCTGATAGAGCAATATATCTGCTGCCATAAGTACAGGATATGTATAAAGTCCTGCATTAATATTATCCGCGTGCCTTGTAGATTTATCTTTAAACTGCGTCATACGGTTAAGCTCTCCCATATAGGTAAAACAGCCAAGTATCCAAGCAAGCTCAGTGTGTGCTGAAACATGTGACTGGAAATACAGGCAGTTTTTAACTGGGTCAAGCCCTGCAGCAATATAGAGTGCAAGCAAATTTCTGGCACGCTTTCTAAATTCAGCGGGTTCTTGGCGTATTGTAATAGAATGTAAATCCATTACACCAAAGAAACACTTATACTCTTCGTTTAAATCTATCCAGTTTTTGAGTGCTCCCAGATAATTACCTAATGTAAGATTTCCCGTTGCCTGCATACCACTGTATAAAACTTTTTTACCATCAATCATAACAAACCTCCATTACTTTTTTTACTATTTTATATTCAAGATATATCTTTTGTCAAAATGTCAGTAAACTTTAAGTTCTTTCCACAGCCTGCTGTAGAGTTCCTCTGCTTCAACTCCAAGGTAAGTAAACATTTCACATCTTTCAAGTATATCCTCATCTGGAAAAATAGCATTGTCGTCCTCTTTTTCTTCTTCGTCTATATTTTTAAGCACAGCCTCATTTGGCGTTGAATAATAGACATATTCAAAATTCTTCTGTGCAATATCGTCCCTGCACAAAAAATCAAGAAATTTAACTGCACCCTTATAATTGCTGCCACCATTTGGTATAATCCAGCTATCCATCCATATATTAGAGCCTTCCTTTGGAACTACATATTCGAGATTTTCATTGTATTCATTAGCAAGACTTGCCTCTCCTGAATAGATAACCGCAAGTGCTGCTTGGTCATTTACCATATCATCTCGTACCTCATCTACAAGGTATGACTGCACAAGAGATTTTTGTTCTTTAAGCTTTTCAAGTGCTTTTCTTAAAGTATTTTCATCTGTTGTATTTATCGATTTTCCATCAAGAATCAACGGCGGAATAAAACTATCTCGCACACTGTTCTGCATAATTATATTATTTTTAAAATTTTTGTCCCATAATACACTCCAGCTATCTGGCACTGTATCTATCATTTCAGTGTTGTACAGTATACCCACTGTCCCCCAGAAATATGGTATCGTATACTTATTGCCTGCGTCAAATTTTTCTGCAAATTGCCAGAAATTTTCACCTATATTGTTGGTGTATTTCATAGAGCTAAAATCAACTTCTTTAGCTTCTCCATCCTTAATCATCTTATCCAGCATATATTCAGAACAACATATTAAATCATATTTTACTGTGCCATTTTTATATTTAGTATACATAGCTTCTGGTGTTAAAAATTCCTCATATACAACCTTAATACCTGTTTCTTCATAAAACTGGTCCAAAACATCCCTATCTATATAATCGCCATAATTAAATACTATAATCTGGTTCTCGGCATTTTCAGCACTACTTTTACCACATGAAACCAGCCAAAATGGACAGACAATACACAGAATTAGTGCAATTAACTTTTTAATAAAAACTAGTCTCACATTTCCACCCCACTTTCTGCTTCAAACCTAGCAACCTTTTCGCTTCTTCTGTTAATAATAAAAAGCACAAACAGCACTATTACAAAAACAATAGTTGAAAGTGCATATATTTCTGTCTGTATTCCTTTACGATACTCTGCATTAATCATTGTAGACATTGTGTGTATTCCGGGTGCTTTTGTAAAATATGTTACCGAAAAATCATCAAGCGACATTGTAAATGCCAACAGAAACCCCGATAGAATCCCCGGCATAATCTCAGGCAATACTACTTTCCACATAGCATATAGATGCGATGCTCCAAGGTCAAGTGCTGCCTCATATGTACTTAAATTAAGCTGAACCACTTTTGGCTGCACACTTAATACAACATAAGGAATAATAAATGTGACATGAGCGACCAGCATGGTTGTAAAACTAAGTTCTGAAAATCTTGTAAAAAGCAGCATAAGTGCAATTCCTGTTACAATATCTGAATTTAAAAGTGGAATCTGTGTAACACCTAAGATGAATGATTTAGAATATTTCTTCATACTCATCATGCCTATACATACAAGTGTTCCAAGAACTGTTGCAATAAGGGAAGCTCCGCCAGCAAGTAACAGCGTTGTATAAAGTGCACTCATCACGGTTTCATCATGAATAAGTTCCTTATATGCATTTAGTGTAAAGCCACCCCAGACTGCCTTATTTTTTTCTGATGCATTAAAAGAGGAAACGATTAGTATAACAATCGGAACATAAAGCAACAGCAGAATTAAAACCAAATACAGCTTTCCAGCAGCACCTTTAACCTTTTTTACCATATTCCGCTTCTCTCCTCTCCTTTATCGAAAAATTTGTAAAATAGCATACTTATAACTATAATTCCCATAAGCGACAAAGATAGCCCTGAACCAAGATGCACATCTGCATATCCAGAATTAAATGCTTGTTCAATAACATTGCCTATAAGATAGACTTTACCTCCTCCAAGCATATCCGCAATTACAAACTCACTTACAGATGGCACTAAAACCATTGTAATTCCACTAACTATACCGGGAAGGCTAAGAGGTAATATAATCCTTTTTAGTACTACAAACCCCGTTGCACCAAGGTCATTGGCAGCATTAATAACATCTCTGTCAATCTTAACAAGTGCATTGTATATTGGCAGCAGCATAAATGGGAAATAATCATATGCTGTGCCTAAAATAATTGCCACCTTTGTGTTCATAAGATATATCGGGTTTAATCCAAGCAGAGCAAGACCGTGGTTTAAAAACCCATTATTTAACAGAATAAGTCTCCACGCAAGTGTTCTTAACATAAAGTTCATCCACATAGGAAGAATAAAAACCATAACAATAAGGCTGTTTTTATTCTTTGAATACTTCCATAAAACCATTGCAAGCGGAAATGCTAACAAAAAGCAGGAAATTGTTACTATCAATGACATTTTCACACTAAGCCAAAGTGGTTTTAAATTAACTGGGTCAAATATAGCTAAAACATTGTCTAAAGTAAACACACCGCCAGAATTAGTAAAAGCATTATATACAACTAGGCACAGTGGTATAATTGTAAACAAAACCATCCATACAATATATGGACCTGCAAGAAGTCTTGAACCTAATTTTCCCAATTTATGCACCTCCTGTTTTTTCCTATTCTTCGATAAAAATTTCTTCATCTTCAGATTCTGGTTTATTCATTATCTGTATATTAAATGGGTCAATCCATATTCCCACTTCTTTTCCGGGTTTGGCTAAAACCGTACTATGTACAAGCCATTCAAAGCCACACGCTTCAACTTCCATCTCATAGTGAACACCTTTAAAAATAGCCGACGAAACTTTTCCTTTTATTATGCCCTTTTCAGGCTCTGTAAGTACAATGTCCTCCGGACGCATCACAACATCGACAGGCTTGTTTTTGCCAAATCCCTCATCAACACATCTAAACTTTACACCAAATATTTCAACAAGACAGTCTTCTATCATAATTCCATGCAGAATATTGCTGTCACCTATAAAGTCAGCCACAAATGCATTCTGAGGTTCATTATATATATCTTCTGGTGTTCCAATCTGCTGTATATAGCCCTTATTCATTACTACAATTGTATCTGACATCGTAAGAGCTTCTTCTTGGTCATGTGTTACATATATAAACGTAATTCCAAGCTCATTTTTAAGACGTATAAGCTCATATTGCATATCCTGCCTGAGTTTTAAGTCCAACGCACCAAGTGGTTCATCAAGTAAAAGCACACGAGGTTCATTTACAATAGCCCTTGCAATAGCAATTCTTTGCTGCTGTCCTCCACTTAATGAATCTGGCATTCTCTTTTCATAGCCATCAAGATTTACAAGTTTTAAAGCATATTTAACCTTATCTTTTATATAGTCCTTTGATTTATTCTTTATTTTAAGCCCAAAGGCAATATTTTCTTCTATATTCATATGCGTAAAAAGGGCATACTTTTGAAATACCGTATTGAATGGTCTTTTATTTGGCGGAAGGTTAGTAATATCTGCACCTTCAAATAAAACCTGTCCGCTGTCAGGAGTTTCAAATCCCCCTATAATCCTTAAAGTAGTGGTCTTTCCACATCCGCTTGGTCCAAGAAGTGTCAGAAACCTGTTTTCATTCATAAATAAATCCATTTCATCTAAAATGGTCTTATCTCCAAAAGATTTAGTAATTCCAATAAGTTCAATTAGTTTCTTTGCCATAGACAACCTCCATCCGCACACGTAAAAAACATATTATAAAGTATCTATTATACAATATGTACAGTTAATGTCAATAACTTTTCTGAATAGTGTAAACGGTGACAACATAGCTACCAAGTGCTGGAAAAGGTAGCTTTAATATTGACAAATACTGACAGAACAACTATAATTATTTTTATTATGTAAAGAATTAAGAAAGAAAGGAGAAGGTGCAATGGCAGAAGATATCAAGGAAGAATTACCAGAAGAAGAGTTACAGGAAGAAGACACTCAGAAAGGGATGTTTATGACTTTTCAAACGGCAAATGAGTATTATGGTATAAGTATAAATTATGTAAATGAAATAATTGTCATGCAGCCAATAACATCCATCCCTGAAGCAGAGGATTACATAAAAGGTCTGATTAACCTTCGTGGCAAAATTATTCCTGTTATTGACGTCCGAATGAGGTTTAAAATGGACCAGGCGGATTATACAGACAGAACATGCATTATTGTCATTAATGTCAAATCCACTACTATTGGGCTGATTGTAGAAAAAATCGCAGAAGTAGATACTATAAAGGATAGCGAAATCATGCCTCCTCCAACACTGGGACACCGGAATAAAGAACAAAATAAATATGTATATGGTCTTGCCAGAACCGGAGATACCGTAAAGATGCTTTTAGACCCAGAAAGGCTGATAGAAGATGAAAACTTAGAAGCGTTAATTGACGATGATAACTAAAAAATAGCCTGAAGAATATAGCAATGAATATTAAAAATAAAATGGAGGTATAACATGAAGAAAAAATCTAGTTTTAAAAATATGACGGTCAGAAGCAAATTAATATTTTTCAGCAGTCTTTCATTATTATTTTCATTATTAATAGTTATTATAAGTATGAATACATTGAAAGTAACTGTTAATGTTTCCAGTAATCATTACATTACATACAGCGACAGAAAACTTGCATTGAGCAATATATTTGCAGTGTTTAAACAGGTCAAGGTAGATTTACGCGACCTTGTATATTTATATAAAGACGACACAGAACATCAGAAATCACAAATAACTACAGTTAATGATGGTTTTAGTCAGATGGAACAACACTTTGGAATTATCAATGACTGTGTTGATGAATTCAGTGAGGCTGTTGTCAGTAACTATAATCAGCTTATCCAGTGTACAACGGAATTTAGAGAGTCTGTTAGCACAATTATCTCCTTAATAAATTCCGGAGATATACAAGGTGCAGAAAATGAACTTAAAAATAACAATTTAGCGGCAGGGAAAGCAGTAGAGGAAGAATATAATCAATTTATGACTTCCTTAGTTAATGAGGCAGATATATCACTTGAGAGTACTGAAAAAAAGATACGCACACTTCCTTATATTTTAATGATTGGTATATATGTGGTATGTGTGATTGTTCTGTTCTTCGTCTGCTCTGTAATTATAAGGTCCATTACTATACCTGTCAAAAAACTTTTGGATGCAACAACTAAAATGGCAGTCGGGGACGTTGACATAACTTTAGAAAAAACAGCAGATGACGATTTAGGAGACCTTATGCATCACTTTGTACAGATAATAGAGGCAACTAGAGAACAAGCAAGAATTGCTGAAGTTATCTCAAATGGTGATTTAACGGTAGAAGTACGCCCACGCAGCAATAAAGATATTCTTGGAAAGGCTTTGCACAGATTAGTTGAAGATAATAGCAAAGCAATTGGAAGCATCAAAGAATCTACAATGCAGGTAACTATTGGTGCTGAACAGGTAGCTAATGCCAGTCAGGCACTTGCACAGGGTTCTACAGAGCAAGCAAGTGCATTACAGCAGATAACTGCTTCTATTGATGAAATTGCAGAAAAGACAAAAAAGAATGCTTCAGAAGCAACTACAGCAAATAACCTTGTAAACACCGTAAAATCAATGGCAGAAGATGGCAATGAACAAATGAAATCATTGACAAATGCTATGAATGATATTAATGATTCTTCTGAGACTATTTCAAAGATTATTAAGACCATTGATGATATCGCATTCCAAACAAATATTCTTGCATTAAACGCAGCAGTTGAAGCAGCTCGTGCAGGAGTACATGGCAAAGGCTTTGCAGTTGTTGCAGAAGAAGTAAGAAACCTTGCAGCAAAGAGTGCTTCCGCAGCAAGCGAAACAGCAGAAATGATTGAAGATTCTATCCATAAAGTAGGAAACGGCAGACAGCTTGCAAGTGAAACAGCAGAATCACTTGACAGGATTGTAAGTTCTATAGATGAAGTTGTTGGATTAATAAACAATATTGCAATATCTTCCAATAATCAAGCAACAGCTGTATCACAAATTGACCAAGCAATCAGCCAAGTTTCAACAGTTGTACAGACAAACTCAGCTACAAGTGAAGAATGTGCATCTGCAAGCGAGGAACTTTCTAACCAGTCCCTAAATCTTAGAAATCAAGTAGGTAAATACCGCCTTAAAGGTGGGCTTGTAGCACAAGATTTAGGATTTCAGGCTGCTCCTTCACCTTCACCTAAAAATGAAATTCCTGTTTCAGACAGTTATAATGATAGCTATAATGAACAGATTATTTCACTGGATGGAGACTTTGGGAAATATTAAAACATTATATAATTGTAAAAATACTTTGTAATAGGTGAACTACCACAGACCATAAAGGTCTGTGGCTTCCATTAAAAGTTCACCAGACTAAGTTGCTAGAAATAGTAACTACGATATTTAGGTCATGACACCTATGGTTGACGCAACAGACCATTGCTCTGTCGTGTATGTTTAGGTTGGATTAACGCAAAGCCCTGTGATGTACACCGAAAAAGCCTTTATATCATTGTCGAGTTGATGTCGGAAAAGCATTATGGTAACAGTAATGTGGAGTACGCACTACCTGCTTTTTAGCAGAGTTTCTATTGTCAGCCGTGTATCCACACACTTAAAAGTATGTGGTTTTACGGCTGGTATTTTTTCAAAAACAATTTATAGAAATATATAAAACTATACACCAACACACGCAC
>CANOID010000065.1 GCA_947565985.1 uncultured Lachnoclostridium sp. | reverse complement strand
GTTCTTAATAAAAAGCGTATTTAAACCTGCTCGTAGCATTTTTAAATACGCTTTTCTGAATTTATATTCAAAATATCTTTTTGTCGATGACCTCTACGGACATAGGCAATATTGAATTAAAGAAATATTTTATGAAAGCATCACAGTATAAATATTTGTATAAGATTTATATATATTTATTGTAGTGGTTCTTGAAATTAACACAATGTTATTGTATGATATAGTCTATATATATATTTATAGTATCTTTAGCGTATTGATTATAATACTTATACATAGCTGTGCTGTGCAGCAGAATGGAGGATATGATATAATGGAACTTATGTATCAGAGTACACGTAGTAATAGCGAGAAAGTAACTGCATCACAGGCAATTTTAAGGGGGCTTGCTAGTGATGGAGGTCTTTTTGTACCAGAGAGTATACCATCACTTGATATTTCTTTAGAATCGATTTCAAAGATGTCTTATAAAGAAATAGCTTATGAAGTTATGAAACTGTTTTTCACGGATTTTACAGAATCAGAACTGAAAAACTGCATTGAAAAAGCATATGATAACAAGTTTGATACAAGCGAAATTGCTTCACTTGTAAAAAAAGGTGATGCCTACTATTTAGAGTTATTTCATGGTGCTACCATTGCATTTAAAGATATGGCACTTTCTATATTGCCACATCTTCTTACAACTTCGGCTAAAAAGAATAATATAAAGAATGAAATTGTTATACTTACGGCTACATCAGGTGATACTGGAAAGGCAGCACTAGCAGGGTTTGCAGATGTTGAAGGTACTAGGATTATTGTATTTTATCCTAAGAACGGCGTAAGTCATATCCAAGAACGACAGATGGTTACACAGAAAGGTGCTAATACATCTGTTATAGGCATAACAGGCAACTTTGATGATGCACAGAGTGGTGTAAAGGCGATGTTTAATAACAAAGAGCTTGCCAAGGCTCTTAATAGCCAAGGCTATCAATTCTCATCTGCTAATTCAATTAATATAGGTCGCCTTGTGCCACAGGTAGTGTATTATGTGTATGCGTATTCAAGGCTTCTTGCAGATGATGCTGTTAAGAATGGAGAGTTAGTTAATTTTGTTGTTCCTACAGGCAATTTTGGCAATATACTTGCGGCATATTACGCTAAAAATATGGGAGTTCCAGTTAATAAGCTTATATGTGCATCGAATCAAAATAAAGTTCTATTTGACTTTTTTGAAACAGGTATTTATGATAAAAACCGTGAATTTATTCTTACATCATCGCCATCAATGGATATATTAATTTCAAGCAACCTTGAGCGTCTGATTTATAAAATTACAGGGGATGATGCCCAAGCAACACGCCAAATGATGGATTTGCTTACAAAGGAAGGCAGATATGAGATTACTTCTGCAATGAGAAAACAGATGAGTGTTTTTGTAGGGGGATGGGCAGACGAAAAAAGAACTGCTGCTGAAATTAAAATGGTATATGAAAATACAGGTTATGTATTAGATACGCATACAGCAGTTGCTTCTGCTGTTTATCATGACTATAAGCAAAAGACTGATGACACCTCGATTACAGTAATTGCATCCACGGCAAGCCCATATAAATTTGGCACAAGTGTTATGGGTGCTATTAGTGAGAAATATAAAAATATGGATGATTTTGCACTTATTGATGAGTTGGCAAAATTATCAAATACAGAAATACCAAGAGCGATATCAGAAATACGCCATGCAGATGTGATTCATAACACAGTATGTGAAACAGTAGATATGCAGAAAGAAGTAGAAAAAATTTTGGCATTATAAGGCGCATTTTATGGGTGGGAATTTTAAGTATGGAGGATATGATGGAAAGACTAGGTAAATTGTACAAAAGGGCAGCATATATCCTGATGATAACAGTAGTTATGTTATTTATGGCAGATATAAAAGTAATGGCAGCTAATATAACTGAAGAGATTTTTTCACCAGAACCGTCTCCATCTGCAACACCTGAAACAGAATTTACACCTGAAACATCATTTAGACCTGTGACAGAACCATCGCCTGATATAACGCTTGCACCACTCCAAACGGTAGAACCATCTGCCACACCAACTACAGAACCTTTAACAGGGCTTGATTCAGAATTTGTACCTGAAAAAGACAATACACCTTTTAATATATCTGTAAAGAGAATGGGTAAGGAGAAATTTTCTATTTCGTGGGCTAAAAGAAAGTCTGCAGATAGGTATAATGTATGGCAGAAGAAATCAGGCAGGAAAAAGTGGAAACTTATAAAGACAACAAAGAAAGTAAAATATAATGCCAGAGTAAAAACAGGCAAATATTATAAATATAAAGTGACTGCTATATTTGGTAAAAAAATGGTTATCGGCAAAACAGAAGTTGTAACAGCATGTATACCAAATAAAGCATCAGATATTATTTATAAAAGAACTGCCACCAACAAGATTACCCTTTCATGGAAAAGAGGAAGCGGCACTAAAGAATTTATAGTGTATAAAAAGGGGCAAAGCGGAGATTTTAAAAAAGCTGCTGTAGTGAAAAAAGCCAGATATGAGGATTCAAGCATTGCAGTAGGAAGAAAATATGTTTATAAAATTGTTCCAATGTATTATAATCAAAAAGTGAAAATTTATGGCAGCAATGCATATACAGGAGTACTTTTAAAGGATGAAATTAATACAAGTATACAGCATTATAGCTATAACGAATTATGTAGCGATATAAAAGAACTTAAAAAACTGTATGGCAGCCATTTACATTATAATACCATTGGCAAATCTGCAGACGGAAGAAATATTTATGATATTGTAATCGGCAACCAAAATTCGAGCCAGTCAGTTATTGTAGTTGCAGAGCTTCATGCAAGAGAGTATATGACATCACAGCTCTGTATGAAACAGATTGAATATTATTTGCAAAATTACAATGAAGAATTCGATGGAACATTGGTATCAGATGTGCTTGATAAAGTTGCAATACATTATGTACCTATGGCTAATCCTGACGGAGCTGCAATATCACAATATGGTTTTTCAGCTATAAGAAACTCTACACTTCGTAAAAAGCTTTTAAAAATGCCGGGTTCAGAGAATCCTGCACAGTGGAAAGCTAATGCAAGAGGCGTTGATTTAAACAGAAATTATCCATATGAGTATGTGGCACGCCTAGGCAGACGCGGCAGCGAAGGGTATACAGGAACTAAAAAATGCAGTGAACCAGAGACACAAGCTATAGTTAGTCTTTTAAATAAACTGAAAAAAAGCACAACTGTAAGGGGACAGATTAATTACCATGCAACAGGTTCAATAGTTTTTGGTGACTATCAAGGACCTTTAAAAGAGACAATTACTGATATGTATACTCTTGCAAAAAATATTACAGGATATACCAGTGCTTCTGGCTACAGTGGAAGTGATGACAAAGGTTCAGTAGGAAATCTCCGTGAGTTTGTAATGTATAAGAAAAAGCTTCCAAGCATTACACTTGAAATAGGCAAGTCATTTTGTCCTCTGCCATTAAACGAATTTAATGGGATATGGCAGAAAAATAAAAGTCTTGTATTATTGGAGGCAAAATTGCTGGCAAAGTAGCCTTTAAGTGTAGCAAAGCAGGAAAAAATGTGCTATGGAATTAATTCACAAGTTGACAGAATTACAAACAAGGATTAAGATATAAGGAAGCAGTATAAGGAGGTTAAATAATGGATTTTCAACGTATTGATAAAAATACAGTCCAATGTCATATGACAGAAGAAGAAATGAATGAATATGGCTTTGAAATAGAAGATTTTTTCACAAATCAAGAAAAATCAAGAGAGTTTCTGGAACAGATAGTTGAACGTGCAGAAGAAGAAGTTGGATATGAAGTTGAAAGTGGCATGATTTCAATGCAGCTTATGCGTCTGCCTGACAATTCGCTTATGATTACATTTTCAGACCGTGGAGAAGATGGCTTGCAGGGCATGATACAACATCTACAAAGCCTTGCAGGTATGATAGATGAATCAGCTGTAGAATCAGTTATGAATAATTTAAAGGATGATTTAAGTGATAAAAATCATCCTAGAATTCCAGATGTACATATGTCAGAAAACCTTGACAGTCTTAATAAGATTGGAAAGAGTGGTCTTTCGGACGAAGAAAAAAGAGCTGCATACCAAAAACATCTTAAAGAAATTGAGAGGATTACACGTGAAAGTAAAAAAAAGAAGCTATTATCAGCTAGGATTTTTCAATTTAATTCGCTACATGACCTAGAGTTTTTTGCGTCTACAGTTGCTCTTAATAAACCTGTAACCAGTCGTGTATATAAGGATAAGACTACTGGCATTTATTATCTGCTTATAAAGAAGGGCAAACTCAAGGCTTCAGACTATAATGAATTGTGTGATTATATTAAAGAATATGCCACTTTATATACAGACCAGCCATATGCAGAGGAATATTGCAAAGAACATTTTGAATGTCTTATTCCCAAACACGCATTAAAGGTTTTAAAGGAATACTAGATTTATGAGACGTAGTTTAAATTTAGAGGACCACAGCCAAAAGTATAAGACAATTATCACTCAGGTCTTAATAACATTGGCAGAAATAGCTGTGGTAGTATTGATTGCGTATGCCATAACTCATTATGGACTGGAAAAAATGCATGTGTCAGGCAGCAGTATGGAACCTACACTTAAAGAGGGAGATAGTGTTCTTATTAATAAGATGTCATATATTATTTCATCAGCTAAAAGAAATGATATTGTAGTAGTGCAACAGGATGGGGCAGGACGTAATTATTATTTTATAGCACGTATAATGGGGCTTCCTGGAGAAACAGTTAAAATTAAAGATGGTTATTTGTATATCGATGGAAAAAAAATAGAAGAAGAATATAATTTTCCTGTAATGGAAAACGGAGGGCTTGCACTGGAGGATGTTGTACTTGATGACGATGAATATTTTATTCTGTGTGACAACAGAAATGAGTGCGAAGACAGTCGCAATGCCAATACAGGTAATATTCTAAAGAAAAATATTATTGGCAAAGCGTGGCTGAGGACTAATTCATTGGCAGTGATAAAAAACATCGATGAATTTAACAAAGATGATGAGTCAGCCAAAAGATAAAACGCCACTTGAATAAGTGGTGTTTTTTAGAAATGGAGAACTATTATTATGCAGTTTCAGTGGTACCCAGGACATATGGCAAAAGCTAAAAAAGCTATGCAGGAAGATATTAAATTGATTGATGTCATTATAGAACTTGTTGATGCAAGAATCCCATACAGCAGCAAAAATCCTGATATTGATACTTTAGCAAACGGCAAGGCAAGAATCCTGATTATGAATAAATCTGACCTTGCAGACAATAGCATTACAGATAAATGGATTAAATACTATGAAGATAAGGGCTATTTTGTTGTAAAAATAGATTCTAAGAATGGTAAAGGCATTAAGGCAGTCAATGGTGTAATACAAAAAGCTTGTAGTAAAAAGATTGAGAGAGACAGACGCAGGGGTATTTTAAACCGTCCAGTAAGGGCGATGATTGCTGGCATACCAAATGTAGGCAAATCTACATTTATTAACAGTTTTGCTGGGAAGGCTTGTACTAAAACCGGCAATAAGCCCGGTGTTACAAAGGGCAAACAGTGGATAAGATTAAGTAAAAATGTGGAACTTTTAGACACTCCTGGTATATTGTGGCCTAAATTTGAAGACCAGAATGCAGGGCTTAAACTTGCATTTACTGGTGCTATCAAAGATGAGCTTTACAGTTTCTATGAGCTGGCAATATTGTTAATAAAATTTTTGTCAGAAAATTATCCTAGTGTAATTGGAGAGTTTTACCAGATTGAAGATTTTGGCGTATCAGAATCGGAAATACTTGAATTGATTGCTATACGCAGAGGGTGTATAAAAAGCGGTGCAAAGCCTGACCTTGATAAAGCAGGCAGATATCTTATAGATGATTTTCGTGCCAGCAGACTTGGAAAGATTACACTTGAAAAACCAAACTGTGATTAATGTTAAGACACAGTGAGGGAATGCGAAGGAATGATGAAAAAATGTATGATGAAAATATTGTAAATGACAGCCTTGAAACTTGCAAATATCTGGTTTCAGTGAAAGATGGGCTTACCACTGATGCACTTTTTGACAACATGGCTTCGTTAAAAGAAGAAAAATCAGAACATAGCTGGGAAAAAGTGATTGAAGAATTAGATATTGGTTCAGATTTAGATATAGATGATATGGATAATATTTCAGTTGATGAATTTATAGTTTTTGATTACTCAAAGCAGAACCAAAAACAAAAAAATTCTTCATTAAGAATTGTACGAAATATTATTGTGGCTGTATTGTGTGTTGCTATAGCATTTTGTCTTGCTGTTTTTATTAATGCTTTTGTAGCACATCAGACTACTATAGAAGGGACATCAATGGAACCTTCACTTAAGAATAATGATTCTGTTATAGTTCAAAAACTTTCATATTATTGGCGAGACCCCAAACGTTATGATGTAATTGTGTTTCCGATAGCAGAAAACGATGAAAATGGAGACAACATATATTATATAAAACGTATTATAGGACTTCCAGGTGAGGTTGTGCAGATAATTGACGGAAAGGTCTATATAAATGGCAATAGGCTTAAAGATGACAAATATTCTGATGAGGAAATTACAGACCCAGGCATTGCAGAGCTTCCTATACAGCTTGCAGAAGATGAGTACTTTGTGCTTGGTGATAACAGAAATATGAGTACAGACAGCAGATACCAATATGTAGGTATGGTAAAAAGAGATGCTATTGAAGGTGAAGCATGGTGCTGCATATGGCCATTTTCACATATTAAAAGGTTATAGTACTTGATTTACAGGAGCAGACATGGCAAAAACAATTAGTGAAATACGTAATGAATTTAATAATGCAGATAGCATACAAAGAAAAGAGCTTTTTGCTTTATATATGGACGACACAAGAGCAGGTGTTAAGCAGTTAATTGCCAAGATTAAACGTGAAGAAGAAAAGTTAAATGCAGAACAAAAGCGTCTTGAAACAATGAGAGTTTTTGAAAAAAAGTACTCCTCGTATCAACTTATTGCAGGTATAGATGAGGCAGGAAGAGGACCTCTTGCAGGTCCAGTTGCAGCAGGGGCAGTAATACTTCCAAAAGACTGTGAAATACTCTATTTAAATGATTCTAAAAAACTTTCATCTGTCAAAAGGGATGAATTATTTGACGAAATAAAGAAAAAAGCAGTGGCATATGGTGTTGGAATAGTTTCACCTGAAAGAATAGACAAAGTAAATATTTTACAGGCTACATTTGAAGCTATGAAAGAAGCAATTAAAGATATGTGTATTGAGCCAGATATGATACTTGTCGATGCTTTAACAATTCCAAATATACATTATAAGCAGGTTAGTATTATAAAAGGTGATGCACAAAGCGTATCAATCGCAGCAGCAAGCATAGTTGCAAAGGTTACAAGAGACCGCATTATGATGGACATTGACAAAATATATCCTGAGTATGGCTTTGCATCACATAAAGGATATGGTTCAAAAGCACACATTGATGCACTAAAAAAGTATGGACCTTCTCCTGTACATAGAAAAACATTTATCAAAAATTTTATGTAGTAGTTGAAAGGTGGTTATTATATGGCATATAACAATAACAGGGATAACCGAAATAAAGCTGCGATAGCCCTTGAATACCAACGCAGCGAAAAAGCACCTAAAGTTATAGCTACTGGAAAAGGATATCTGGCAGAAAAAATTATTAATAAAGCCGAAGAAGAAGATATACCTATACATCAGGATGAAAAGCTTGCAAGTGATTTGTCAAAACTTGAGATAGGAGAGTATATACCTCCAGAACTTTATCAGGTAGTAGCAGAGATACTTGTTTTTGTTGATACTATGGATAAAATTAAAGGCAAGGTAATGGATAATAAGAAACCGTGACGTGTTCACACCAATTAAGAAGTCTGACTTCTTGTTACAAAAGGTTAAAAAATAGATGACAAATAAAAGACAAATTGGAAAAGAATATGAGAAAAAAGCAACTATTTTTTTGCAAAACAAAGGATATAAAATAATAAAAAGCAACTATTTCTGCCAGTATGGCGAACTTGATATTATAGCCAAGGAAGACGACTGTATTGTTTTTATAGAAGTAAAATACAGGAAAAATACGGCATTTGGAAGTCCAGAGGGAGCAGTAGACAATAGAAAAAGACAACATATGAAAAATGCAGCATTGGATTTTCTTGTTAAGAATTTTGGAACAGATGAAATTCTATGCAGATTTGATGTTGTTGCATTTACAGGAGGACAGATACATCTTATAAAAGATGCGTTTTAACTATGTATTTATATTTAAAAGCGAGATTTAATTTAGAGGTTAAGTTATGTTATATGGAATAAATGAGCTCAAACGGCTTGTTAATGGCATAAAAATAAGTGCTGACAAATGTTATTACAAGACTGGCAACAAAAATATATGCATTGTGGATGATACAGATGAAGTTCCACTTATAAGATTTACCCCCTTTGAGCAATACGACTGGATAAATATGGCATTTTCTACAAGGCTTGGAGGTGTAAGCAAGGGACATCTTTCAAGCCTTAATCTTGGTTTTGACAGAGGTGATAAGAGAGAAAATGTCTGTGAAAATTATAGGCGTGTCTGTAAAGCTATTAATGGCAATTATAAAAATCTTGTACTTTCAGACCAAGTACATAGTACAGAGGTAAAGTACGTTGACAGCTCATTTGCTGCAGGTGAAAATTTAGAAAAAAAACTTCAATGCACAGATGGAATGATCACAAATATTCATGGGCTTATCCTTGCAACATCCTATGCTGATTGTGTTCCGCTCTTTTTTGCTGACCCTGTACATAAGGCAGTTGGTTCATCACATTCAGGATGGCGTGGTACAGTTGGCTTTATTGGTGATAAAACTGTTAAAAAAATGAAGAGTCAGTTTGGCAGCAGACCTGAAGATATTGTATGTGTTATCGGTCCTTCGATATGTCAAGAATGTTATGAAGTAAGCGAAGATGTGATAGAAGAAATAAAAAAAGCTTATCCTGAAAATACATGGGATGATATTTTTTACTATAAAATGAATAAAAAATACCAACTGGATTTATGGGCAGCAAATTATCATCAGCTTATACTTGCAGGATTAAAAAAGGAAAATATATATGTATCAGGATTTTGTACATGCTGCAGCAGTATGGTTTTATTTTCACACAGGGCATCAGGAGGAAAAAGAGGTAATCTCAATGGGTTTATAGCTATTTCAGAATGACAAAGAAGTGCCGCAATCCATAAGAATTACGGCACTTTCAAACTTTTATTGCTTATTTTGGTCTAATGCAATTTAGAACTTTCCTGCGTCAGCAGCTTCCTGTACGGCAACAGCAACAGCAACAGTCATACCAACCATTGGGTTGTTACCAGCACCGATAAGACCCATCATCTCAACATGGGCAGGCACTGAAGATGAACCAGCAAATTGTGCATCACTGTGCATACGTCCAAGAGTATCTGTCATACCATATGAAGCAGGACCAGCAGCCATATTATCAGGATGAAGTGTACGTCCTGTACCACCACCTGATGCTACTGAGAAGTATTTCTTGTCCTGTTCAATACATTCTTTCTTATATGTACCTGCTACTGGATGCTGGAAACGTGTAGGATTTGTAGAGTTACCAGTAATTGATACGTCTACACCTTCCTTATGCATAATTGCAACACCTTCACATACATCATTAGCACCATAGCAATTTACTTTAGAACGAAGTCCATCTGAATAAGACTTACGGAAAACTTCCTTTACTGTATTTGTGTAAGGGTCATATTCTGTTTCAACAAATGTAAAACCATTGATACGTGAAATAATCTGTGCAGCGTCTTTACCAAGACCGTTGAGGATAACACGAAGAGGTTTTTTACGTACTTTATTAGCCTTTTCTGCAATACCAATAGCACCCTCAGCAGCAGCAAAGGATTCGTGACCTGCTAAGAAGCAGAAGCAGTCTGTCTCTTCTTCAAGAAGCATCTTTCCTAAGTTACCATGACCAAGACCTACCTTACGTGTATCAGCAACAGAGCCAGGGATACAGAATGATTGTAAACCTTCACCAATAGCTGCTGCTGCGTCAGCGGCACGACGGCAGTCTTTTTTAATTGCAATAGCTGCACCTACTATATAAGCCCAGCACGCATTTTCAAAGCAAATTGGCTGGATAGCTTTAACTTGGTCATAAACGTTAAGTCCAGCATCTTTTGTAATCTTTTCAGCTTCTTCAAGAGAAGCAATACCATAGCTGTTTAATACGCTATTAATCTTATCAATTCTTCTTTCATATGATTCAAATAATGCCATTATTCGTTGCCTCCTTTATATTATTTTTCGATTTCCTTATCTGTTCTAGGGTCAATGAGCTTAACAGCATCAGCGACACGGCCATATTGACCACTTGCTTTCTCCCATGCTGTGTTAGGGTCATCGCCCTTCTTGATGAAGTCTGTCATCTTTCCAAGGCTAACGAACTTGTAACCAATGATTAAATCATCTGCGTCAAGAGCAATCGCTGTAACATAACCTTCAGCCATTTCAAGGTAACGCGGACCTTTCTTTAGTGTACCATACATTGTGCCAACTTGGGAACGGAGTCCTTTGCCAAGGTCTTCAAGACCAGCACCTATAGCAAGCCCGTCCTCTGAGAATGCTGACTGTGAACGTCCATATGCAATCTGTAAGAACAATTCTCTCATAGCTGTGTTGATAGCATCACATACCAAGTCAGTGTTAAGTGCTTCTAAAATTGTACGACCTGGAAGGATTTCAGCAGCCATAGCTGCAGAGTGTGTCATGCCTGAACATCCGATAGTCTCAACTAAAGCTTCTTGGATAACACCTTCTTTTACATTCAGTGTAAGTTTGCAAGCACCCTGCTGTGGTGCACACCAGCCTATACCATGTGTAAAACCGGAGATATCCTTTACTTCCTTTGCTTTAACCCACTTTGCTTCCTCTGGGATAGGTGCGCAGCCATGAGCAACACCTTGGGCAACTGGGCACATGTTTTCTACTTCTTGTGAATAAATCATGTTCATGCTCCTTTCAATAATGCTTTTTATCTGTGGAACAAGTCCACAGTCCTGATTCTATTTTCGCACAAAAAGTCATTAAAGTCTACACTTTTTGGCAAAAAAATCATATTTTTTTATGAAATTGTTACAATTACACGTTAACCATAAAAAGCTATCTGGGTTGTTTTTGTATGATAGTTGTGATAAAATATACTTATTCTGGAGCTGTCCACAGATAAACAACTTCTTAAAATGCAAGTAAATTCTTTATCAAAAAAGTATGTGTGAACGGAGGAAATTATGTGAATGAATTAGAATTTGTCAAAGAATTAATTGCTTTATTAAATGAAGGCGATAAACGCAACATTATAAAACAAGCAGTATCAAAAGGGTTTGAAGTACATGGATTTTCCAAGACTCCTTATAATGCCCCTAAAAATATAATTAACAGCAGTCTTACACGGAGAAACAAGAAAAATGTAAGCAATTATTTTTTAATTTTAGATGTAATAAATAAATTCCCATTAGAACAGGCAGAAGATAAAACATTAATTGAGTTTGCGAAAAACTGGATTAATAGTAAAGACGACAAAGAACGAAATAGTATTGAAATAGAAATTAAACGCTATTGTCAAGGTACAGATGGCATACAGGCAACAGACAGTAAAAATTTTGATGATATGGATGTTTGCACAGATAACATTAATAATGAAGACGAAACACAGACTGAGTTTGAACAGAAAAATATTATACTTCAAAAGAAAAACAAAGAATTAAAAGAAAAACTTAAAAGCAGTAAAATTGAATTAGATAATTTAAGGAAAGATTTAAATATATGTATGAAAGAGGAAAGAAAACAACTTTTAGAGATAGAAAGATTACAACAGCTTGCGGAAGAATACAGCATTAATAAAAATGAGCTAGAAGAAAAACTTAAGGAAAGCAGGAATTATTCAGTTAATTTATTATCTCAAGTGGAACTGCTAAGTCATTATAAGGATAAAGCACTTAAGATAGCCTGCTTTGTACAAAATAGTCAAGGCTTACAACTTGATGGCTATAATATAACATTTTTTGAACAATGGAATAAGTACATAAAAGAAAACACAGATTTTGATAGTTACAGTGAAGTATGGTATGTCCATGAAGGATTTAACTACAACTGTTTTTTAGAAGTAAAAAAATATTTTAAATGTAATACTAAAGAGTATATGACTGTTAAAAAATTAATTAGTGAAGTGTGAGGAAAACTACATGAATAACCCCAAAGACAGACAGATAATTGGCGTGTTAAACCATGACTCAAATGGGAGACCAAATGTTTTTATTAATAGAAACTCTGCTATCCAGTATATGCTTAAGGCACTTATACTACCTGCTGCAAATTCTGGATTTTTTACTGGATATATGAGTTCTTTTGAAAATAATACAATAGTTGAAGATGATGAAAATTTAGAAGATGATGAAAGAGTTAGTAATTTTATCAGCTTAGCAAGTGACAAATTATTTATATTTTCATATCATTCTTATTACAAAAATTATGAACCAGAATACCCAAAGATATCAAATGTAAATTTTATGCCACTGTCAACTTCATTTACTCCAGATACGTACTTTTATTCTGTCCCAGTATTTGCTGCTGCGGATGACAAAATGACTAGTGAATGGGAAGAAGAGCATAAATGGAATTTATACAGAGAATATAACAATCTAAATGAATTTATAAGATTTATTATTAATAAAAAATCAGTTGGAAGGGTCTATGGGTACAGTGCATATGAATTTTGCCCTTCATTTGTAGTGTGGAAAGATGAAGATGGAAAATTATCAGCAGTTGGAAATATTACAAATAATTATTATACAGTTCATGGAGGTCTGCATATTTTTAATGATGGTAGCCTTTATAAGACTGATATTTGTGGTTATATGAAGGATATTGTTTACAGTGTAAATATTAATCCAACTCTTATGTTTATACCATCCTCAATATATAAAGCAATTGAAAAAGAAATTTTAGGAAAAACAAGCACAAAGTTTCAATTCTTAGAAAGCAGTCAGTCAGATAGTGAGGAACCTATAGAAATTGACAACTCATACAGAAATGACGAGTTAATAATAAGCTTAATGGATTACTACAGTCAAGAAGAAAATTTATTTTACAGTCTTAAAGATTTTGTAAATGTACATACAGCAATAAAATGTAGCAACCTCACTATCTTATCTGGTTTAAGCGGAACTGGAAAATCACAACTTGTAAATATATATGCAAAAGCCCTTGGTATTAACTGTAAAGATGACAATCGTTTGCTGTTTGTACCAGTAAGACCATCATGGAATGATGATGCGGATTTATTAGGTTATATGGATATAGCACATATGGTATACAGACCATCAAGTACTGGTTTTGTGGATTTATTGGTTAGTGCACAAAAAGAAGAAAACAGAAACAAGCTTTTTATAGTGTGTTTTGATGAAATGAATCTTGCACGTATTGAACACTA
This sequence comes from uncultured Lachnoclostridium sp., assembly GCA_947565985.1. GTDB lineage: Bacteria > Bacillota > Clostridia > Lachnospirales > Lachnospiraceae > Butyribacter. Next base: position 2,017 of record CANOID010000065.1, on the reverse strand, counting down.
CTTTAGCCAATTTCTTTCAATACTTGAACGTCCTTTAAATCAGAGGGAACTGCGACTTTATGATAAACGTTATACTAATAAATTGTATAATTCAAATGAATATCCTGACAAAATACAAATAGGGGATAATATACGTTTTATAGGCACAGTCAATATTGACGAAACTACATATCACTTTTCAGATAAAGTTCTTGACAGGGCAAATGTTATACAATTAGATGTTTTAGATTATTCAAAACAATGGACTAAAAAATCTTATGCTGGGCTGGACGATACAACAAATTGGACAAGAAATGAATATAACAGTCTTATTTGTGAAAATTTTAATTCAAATATGTCTAATATACATGAAATACGCAGGCTGTTATGGGAGCTACATAAACTTATGAAAAGTGCCAGTCCTAAATATGGAATTGGACCTAGAATTGTCAAATCTATTGAATCATATATCTGCAATTTGCCACAGACTGTAATAGATGGTTTTGATTTTAAAACTGCACTGGATTACCAAATTGTACAACGTATACTTACTAAAGTGCGTGGACCTGAAAATCAGCTTGGACAAATACTCCAAGACGATAGTGAAGAAAATTTTGAAAGGATTTTTAATAAATATAAAGAGTTATCAGATTTTGAACAGTGCAGAAAAGAAATTGCACAGAAACAAAAGGAGTTAGAAACTTATGGCTACTGTATTTAACGCTCCTTTTGAATTAAAATTAATAAAAAAATTCCCTGTCCTCTCTGTACAAAAGGCAACTAATTTTAGTTATAACGAGGATGACATTTGGATGTCCGAGTTTGTTACTTTATCAGCCGAGGAAAATGAAGAGATAGAGTTATATTTTAATTCATCTGATAAAGAGGCAAGGTTATATTTGGATGCATTGGATATAATGCCCGAGGATGATAAAAATGTAATTGAGGATAATAATGGTAGGATTTACAGGACAGTTTCTAATAATAATTTTACACTATATAAAAGCAATGCAGGTTATGATGCATTGAGGGTAGATACATTTAAGATTTCTATTTTATGTTACAACAGATGGTTTTATGGAAGTTTTGAAATACAGCCAAAGCCTATTTCTATAGATGAATGGCATATGATGAAAGACGATTTAGAATTAGAAATAAAAAGATTTGCACAGGATATATTCAGGCATAATACTGGAATAGGAAAGTATCACAATGAATCAATTCCATCAAAAGTATTGTATCATTTTCTGGTTATTAAAAAGTACTCTAAGAAAGTTTTAGCAGCATTAATGGATATTTCAAATAATCCACGCAATGAAATACGTATCGTAAACAGAGAAAAGACAGTATTTTATGATATACAAGATAATCGGCTATTAAAAATGATTATTTTGGAATATGAAAAAAAATTAAGCCAATTTATTACTATAATAGATAAATCATTGAAAAGGGATTTACAAGAATTTAAAGAATCCGCATTTAAGCTAAGAAAGGTAACAACACTTCTTAAATCGCAAGATTGGTATTTAAAAGTAAGAGGCTTACCAGCGCCTTATATTCCACATTCATTTATACTAGATACAAGATATAATCTTATGTATCAGATGTATTTAGATTTAAAGAGAGATGGTATGCGTATAGAATTAAACCACAAGTTTTCCTATACATGGAAACGCAGCAGCTATTTGTATGAAATGTGGTGTTTTTTAAAAATATGTCATATTATGTTGTCAAGATATAACCTTACAACAGTTGACTGGAAATTTATTTTTTCTGACAAAGTACTTTTCCCATTTCTTGAAGAGGGAACGAAGATAGAGTTTGAGGATAGTAATATCCGCATAGATGTAATATATGATAAACCTTTGCCTGTAGACAGGGCTGGTGTATCCGCTGACAGTCCCTTATTTATTGCAAAGCATTATGGTGGTTACAGAACACATAACAGACCTGATATAGTAGTGAATGTATACAATAAACCAGATAGTATGTATATGGGTACAATAATTTTAGAGTGTAAATATCGCAAGTTAAATTC
>CANOID010000064.1 GCA_947565985.1 uncultured Lachnoclostridium sp. | reverse complement strand
ATATTTTACAAAGCTTTGATATGCAGTAATCTTGCGAGTAAAGAGTAGTAATGCAATGACAAGCCAGATAATATGTATATTTTTTATAATTGGTTCAATTGTATTGACTAATGGTTTTATAAACTGTACAATCTTTATAGTCCATATATCCGTATATTGTTTGGTATTATCTTGCTTAGAAATATCAGTAAAATTTCCTGCAGAAATCTTTTCCACACTGTTTTGAATATTGTCTGTTATTGTGTTATTTATAGTATTATTTTTATCTATAGCAGATTGGCTGCTACTTTCTATTTTTTGAAACATACTTCTAACAGGAGCTACATTTATATCTAATGTCCATGGAAACAACATACGCATAATTACCACAAGCCATATGTAATACTGCCAGCTTTTGCTTATTCGCTTCTTGTACAATGGGCGAAGCAACAGTAAAATAAAAGTCAGCAAAGTCCCTGCAAATGAAAGTGATACCAACGTTTTCATTATTTCATTCATCTGTTGTGTCACCACCCTGCCAATAATTTTTTAAGTCTTCATAATCAGTAACAGATAACCATTCATTTTGTATTAGCATAGATACAAGTCCTTTGGCATTTTTATCATATACCTTGCCAAGAAAAGTCTCAGTCTGTGCAGATTGGTACTGTAGCTCTGAAATAACTGCCATGTACTTGTTTTTATGCCCAGTTTTACTTTTTTTAAGCAATCCTTTTTCAATAAGTCGAGAAAGTAAAGTTATAATAGTGTTCTTTGTCCAGTTCATTCCTTTTGCTGACAATGCGGTTGTAATTTCTGCATATAAAGCAGTTCCACCATTGTTCCAGATAACTTTCATTAATTCAAGTTCATAATCTGACACTTGTTGCATTAGGCACGTCTCCTTTTCACTTAAAATTTTTTATATAATTGTTTAAGGCATTCTGGTAAAAATTACAATGCACTAGCATATTCTAACACGTTTTCTTTTCTTTCTATCTTTGAGCTAATGTTTTTCCAAAGTGTCTTGAATGCATTTTAAGTGTACAACTTGTACACTTAAATAAGAATAACAGAAACAAACTTCTTTGTCAAGTATAAGATTAATTATTATTAAAAAAAATATCAGAGACAAACCTATTAATAAGTTTACCTCTGATATTTTAAAATCTAAACATATTATTATATTTACTTTTATTTAAAAATTAGCTGTGCAAAATCCTTTATACACATCCTCCAAACATTCCAGTCATGTACACCATTATATATTTTTCTAATATGTGTTATTTGTTTTTCTTGTAACATTTTATCATCCGATTTAAAATAAGATAAAAACGGGTCTTCATCTCCAATAGCACGAAAGAATGTTAGAAACTGTTTAGCAAATTCTTCTCTGTTATCTAAAATTTTAAGATGCTTATTATCTCCTAATTCAGTATGAGCCATATCAAGCTCGCTACCTGTAATAATATCTGATATAAATCCACTAAATACTCCTAATGCTGAAAAATATTCAGGGTGCGAAAAACCTATTACACTTGTCTGTAAAGAACCCATTGAAAGCCCTGCCATAGCACGCATATTTTTTGATTTTCCAGCACGAAATTTACTTTCCACAAATGGAATAATATCATTTAACAACTGTTTTTCAAGCATATGAAAGTCCACGATTCTCTTTCCGTCTTCTACTTTTTGTACCATACCATTGCTCATAACTACGATAAAAGGAACTGCTTTATCTTCTGCAATAAGATTATCAAGAATAAAATTTACTTTGCCCGATGCAGTCCAACCTACTTCATTTTCCCCATGCCCATGTTGCAAATAAAGCACTGGAAATTCTCTATTTGTCTCTTTTTCATAGGCATATGGTGTATAGACAACACAGCTTTCCCATTCACCAGTTACCCCTGAGAAAAAATACTCCCTTCTCACACTGCCATGTTGAACATCTTTAATTTGATAAAAATCGTCATCTTCTGTATCTAGTGCTACATAATTATATGGTCTGCTATAGCCATAGGTAATAGGTAGCATTGGAGTTAATACCTCCAACCCATCCACAATTAATTGCACAAGCTGAATTCCCTTTCTAACATTGTACTCTATTTCCCATATGCCATCTTCTCTTTTAATACATGGATGCTCCACTTCCTCTATCACAAAAGATACCTTTGTAGCCTCTGGTGCTTTTATCTGAAGCCAGAAGGAGCCTTCACCTTTCTGGCAAAGTGCAGTAACCTGTCCTTCCCATGGAAGAACCCTATCAAAAGCTAGAGTCTGTTCATTAATATTGTAATTTTTCATATTTTATCCCCCTATTTATAAATTTATGGAATATAGTCTGGTTTTATCCATTCTCCATTTAAAGTTTTATGTTTCCATGTATCATTTTCCTTATTATAATTTCCTACACATAAATACTGCCAATCACTTGCATCTTTAAGTGATTTATAAATCTTACGCAGTTCTACCCAATGCCTGTTGTGTTCAGGGTCGCCAGAGTCTGCCAAAAATACAGTATCATCTTCTTTATTATATAAAAATATTGTTACATAATGCCCAGGGGTATTAGTCCAATAGCACTTAGATGCATCACTGCTGACAAGCATTATACTACATGAAGCTTCTGATATCTGTCTTTTAAAATCACTATAGCTGTTTGGTTTACGTCTTAGCCTGCTTTCGAGTCCCAGTCCCATAAGTATGCTGTCCATATATTCCCATGCAATGGCTCCGCCACCACCATATCCTGTATTTTTTTTAGCAAATCTATACATATCGTCTGGTGTACATTGAAAGCTACTTATTGTTGAATAAACATTAGCAAGGCAACAAAGCCCACATCCAAATGCACCAAATGAATTTCCATCATAAAATTCACTGCCCCACGCACCTGACCAGTCACGCCGTTCTGACCATGATTTTGGTCCTTGTAGATATGTGAATACACTATCTTCTATATTATTTTCAGCTCGGTTTCCCACATTGCCATCTTTATTATTTCCTTTGCTTTCTTTCTCTTCATTATCTTTTCTAGAATTTTCTTGTATATCTTCAGTATTTTCTCCAAATATCCCTAGTGATGTCTCTGACCATAGATGTCTTTCTACAATTATAGGAGATACCGTTTTTGTTTTTTCTATTATTTGCTCCATTTCATTATACTTCTGTACTATTGTATATACAGCAGCTATTACAAACAAGATAAAAGTAAGACCTGCCATTACATATATCAACCTTTTATTATTATGTTCCATAAAAGCATTCGCCTCCTTCACATGTTTATAATATAAAATCTACGACAATGCTTTTTTTAACACACTGATATTTTTTTTCATTAAATCATAATAAGTTATTCCACTTTCAAACTGTGCTTTAGTGACATTATGGCATGTATAAAATGTAAAAACTTTTGTGCCAGTTTCCTCCGCTATAACATCTGCTACTTTTTTGCTTGTAAGCTCAATTTTTAATACCACAGGAATATTTTTTTTCTTTACTTTGTCTATTAAAAATGCAATTGTATCTGCACTTGGTTCAGTTTCAGTACTACATCCTGCAAATGCAGCATTGTAATTAAGACCATATTCATCTACAAAGTATCTTAACGGAAAACGGTCTGCAAATACAAGGTACTTTTTTGAAGAAGAACTAGTGATTTCTTTTATCTTGTTATTAAGACTTTTAAGTTTTTCATTATATAAATCCGCATTATTATAATAGTATTCTGAATTATCTTTATCTGCTTTTGATAAAATATCTGCTATCTTGTCTACAATTTTACTGGCATTAACAGGAGATGTCCATATATGCTCATCGCATTCATCTGTACTTTCACCATTTATTTCCTCTGTAACAACATTCACAGCATCCATCATTTTTCCTGCTATTATATTATCATTGGATGCTGCTTCTATAACTTCCTCAACCCAGCCTTCCATTTCACCGCCATTATATATTATAACATCTGCATTTCTTATATCTATCATATCTGCTGCTGTAGGTTCAAACGAATGCGTATCCATTCCAGCTGGTATTGACATAACCAAGTTTACCCTATCCCCTGCTACTTGGCGTACAAAATCATAGTATGGAAAAATAGTAGTAACTACGTTTATCTTTCCATTGTCATTTATAACAGCAGTACCACCAGCACATCCTGCCAGTATTATTGTACAATATACTACGGTTACACACCAAACAATTTTTATTAAAAATCTGTTAATTTTGCACTTTACATATTTTTTTAATTTTTTTTGCACCAAACTGTTCCCTCACGTGTATCTTTAATCTCTACTCCTTTTTCTAAAAGATTTGCACGTATGGCATCTGCCTTTGCAAAATCTTTATTCTTACGTGCTTCATTCCTTTCTGCTATAAGTGTTTCAACCATTTCTGCCAGCTTTTCATCAACTGTTTTTCCATTAGAAGTATTACTACTAAGCAATCCAAGTGAAAGCACCTTGTCAAAATCTTCTATAAGATATCTTTTGCTTGCATCATTTATATCAGATTTAAGCACATCATAAATTACTGTGAGTGCCTGCGAAGTATTAAGGTCACTGCCCATTGCATTATTAAACTGCTTCTTAAATTCAGCAATCCTATCCTGCATCAATTCCCCATCTGTGCCAAGTGCCAAAATCCTATTTATTAACTTTTCATATGCAATCTTTACATTGTCTAGTACATCGAAGCTAAAAAGAAGCGGTTTGCGATAGTGTGACTGTAAACAAAACATTCTGTATATAAGTGGATTGTACCCCTTTTTTTCAAGTAGAGAAACTGTTAGAAACTCTCCCGTTGACTTGCTCATTTTACCCATTTTATCATTGAGATGTTGCACATGAAACCAATAATTACACCACTTATGTCCAAGATATGACTCGCTTTGTGCAATTTCATTAGTATGATGTGGGAAAATATTATCTACACCCCCACAGTGGATATCAAGATACTCTCCAAGATGCTTTATACTTATGCAAGAACATTCAATATGCCATCCCGGATAGCCAGTTCCCCATGGACTTTCCCATTTTAGCTCCTGTGCATCAAATTTAGACTTTGTAAACCAGAGGACAAAATCTGTTTTGTTCTTTTTATTTACATCCTCTTCCACATCATCACGCACTCCAATCTGTAATTCTTCTTCATTCTGATTAGAAAGTACATAGTATTCCTCAAGTTTTGAAGTATCAAAATATACATTACCACCTGCAATATATGCATACCCTTTTTTTAATAATTCTTCAATCATATGGATAAATTCAGGTATGCAGTTTGTAGCTGGTTCAATTATATCAGGTGTTTTAATATTTAACTTGTCACAGTCACTAAAAAAAGCATCTCTGTAAAATGTAGCAATTTCCATAACAGTTTTATGCTCACGCTTAGCACCTTTAAGCATCTTATCCTCACCACTGTCAGCATCACTTGTAAGATGCCCTACATCGGTTATGTTCATTACTCTTGTTACATTATATCCAATATACCTTAAATACTTTTCAAGCACATCTTCCATGATATAACTACGCAAATTCCCTATATGTGCAAAATGGTATACTGTAGGACCACACGTATACATTTTAACTTTTTCATATTCATTAGGTTTAAATAATTCTATTTTCTTAGTTAAAGTATTGTATACATTAAACTCTACCATAATAATCCTCTTTTCTGCACTGCCTGTTCTAACGGCAGATATCTTAATTAATATTAATGTCTAAATATAGACGAATTTACTATATCACATTGAAAAAAAACTTGCAACATAAGTTGTAGTTATGTCTTTTTTTTAATCCCAAATTCTTGCCTTTTTAATATTTCAATGCTAATATATCTTTACAAGTAACAGATATATATCAACATATAACAGTAAAATTTAAGGAGACCTTTATGAAAGAAAATTTAAACTGGGCAGTGCTCGGAACTGGCGTGATGGCAAACGAAATAGCTCAAGCACTTAAAAAAATTGGGAAAAATATATATTCTATAGGAAACCGTACATATGAAAAAGCAGTGGCATTTGCTAAGAAGTATGATATAGAAATAGTGTACAAACAAATTGATGAAATGTTTGCAGATGATAATGTTGATATTATTTATATCGCAACTCCACATAATACACACTATAAATTTATGAAAAAAGCTCTGGAAAACGGAAAGCATCTGCTTGTTGAAAAATCTATTACTCTAAACAGCAAAGAATTAGACGAAATGATTACACTTGCAAACAGCCAAAACTTGGTTCTCGCAGAAGCAATGACAATATGGCATATGCCATTATACAAGGATTTATGGAATATTATAAGTAATGGAGAACTTGGAAAAGTACAGCTAATTACGATGAATTTTGGCAGTTTTAAAGAGTATGATATGAAGAACCGCTTTTTTAATATGAATCTTGCTGGTGGTGCAATGCTTGATATCGGCGTATATGCACTGTCTGTTGTACGCAGTTTTATGGATGAAATGCCAGAAGAAATTGTCAGCCAGTGGAAACCTTCACCTGCGGGTTCAGATGAGCAGGCTACTATACTTTTAAAAAACAGTTTAGGACAAATGGCAACTGTTGCACTTTCGTTACATTCTAAGCAACCAAAACGTGCCGTTATAAGCTGTGAAAAGGGATATATAGAGATTATGGATTACCCAAGGGCAGACCAAGCGGTTATTGTTGATGCTGTAACAGGTGATTTACGCAAAATAACTAGTGGTGATACATCTGATGCAGTATGCTATGAAGTACGTGATATGGAACAAGCAGTATTAAATAATGACACATCAGGGATTTGTCTTGAGTATTCAAAAGACGTTATGCATATTATGACAAAACTTAGGAAAGAATGGAATCTGCAATATCCAGAAGAAGTATGAATTATAAAAAATCCCACATGAATCTGATATTTACTCTTATTCATGTGGGAATGCCATAAACTAACTATAACTATTTGCTTAAATCACAATTACGGATTGCAGACCTTACTGCTAAAATTCTGGATGGGCTTACTGATAATTCGTCTACTCCCATACGCAAAAATGTTTCTGTCAGTGTAGTGTCTGCACCCAGTTCACCACAAATACCTACCCAAGCTCCTCCTTTATGTCCATTCTCAACTGTCATCTGGATAGCACGCAATACTGCAGGATGGTGTGCATCATAGAAAGAATCTAGGCGTGGATTCTGGCGGTCGATTGCCAGCGTATACTGTGTTAAATCATTAGTTCCAATGGAGAAAAAGTCAACTTCTTTTGCTAACTCCTCTGTCATCCATACGGCGGCTGGTGTCTCAATCATAATGCCAAGTTCTACATCACCATATTCAATACCTTGGCTACCAAGTTCTTCCTTTACCTCTGCCACAATGTCTTTAATACGCTTTACTTCACTTACGGAGATAATCATCGGGAACATAATAGCAATGCTTCCATAGCTGCTAGCCCTGTAGATTGCCCTGAGCTGTGTTTTAAAAATATCTGGCTGTTCAAGACAGATACGGATTGCACGATATCCCATTGCAGGATTGTCTTCATGTTCCAGATTAAAGTAATCTACCTGTTTATCAGCGCCTATATCTAAGGTACGGATAATAACTTTTTTGCCTGCCATTGTCTGCACAACTGAACGGTATGCATTAAACTGCTCCTCTTCTGTAGGGAATGTTTCTGAACCTAAGTACAAAAACTCTGAGCGGAACAGCCCAATACCTGATGCATCATTTTGCAGTACAGATGGTACATCACCAACACCTCCAATATTGGCATAAAGATTAATCTTTTTGCCATCTTTAGTGATGTCTGGCATACCTTTCAATTCCTGTAATAGACGGGCTTTTTCTGCTTCTTCTTCCTGTTTCTTACGGTATTTTTGTATTGTTGCTTCATCTGGGTCTATGTATAACACACCTTCAAACCCATCTACAATACCAAAATGTCCGTCTATGCCGTCATCATAATCTACTCCAATTAATGCTGGGATATTCATGGTTCTGGCAAGTATTGCTGTATGTGAATTGGTAGAACCGTAACGTGTTACAAATGATAACAGCAATGATTTATCTAATTGTACTGTTTCTGATGGTGCCAAGTCTTCCGCAACCAAGATAACTGGCTCATTGCTGTCAAGTTTTGTGTCTTCTGCTCCCTGTAATACAGAGATAACACGGTTGCTTATATCTTTTACATCTGCGGCTCTGGCCTTCATATAATCATCGTCCATTGCTGCAAACATTGTCGAAAAGTTATCCCCAGATACTGCCACTGCATACTCCGCATTGACATTTTGTGTCTTAATCATATTAGTAATAGACTCTTTAAAATCTAGGTCATCTAACATCATCTGATGTACTTCAAAAATCGCAGCGCTTGTTTCTCCTACTTCTTTCATAGCCTTATCATACAAGGCAGCCAGTTGTTTTTTCGCTTTCACTGTTGCATCTTCAAAGCGCTGCAGTTCAGCATCTATATCTGAAACTTTTACTCTCTTTACAACATTGTCACTTTTTTTGTAAATGGAGAGCCGCCCCATAGCGACTCCACCAAATACGGACTTCCCTTGCATCTCCATATTTTATAAATTCTCCTTAAAGAAGGTTTCAAGTTCAGCAATTGCTGTATCTTCACCCTCACCATCACATTTTACAGTAACTTCCATACCACATTTAACACCAAGGGACATAATTCCCATGATACGTTTTGCATCCACTTCTCTGCCATCTTTTGCTATTTTAACAGAACATGCATATCCTGCTGCCTGTTTTACCAACACTCCTGCTGGTCTTGCATGAATTCCTTCTGGATCCGTTATTGTGTAAGTAAACTCCTTCATTGTAAATCTCCTCTCTTAAATAATATGTTAAAAGTAACTTTTACCAAATTGCCCCAACAGTTCACGTACAGCTTCTTTTGTTGCCATACCCTCTGAAAAAGCAGATGCCGAACCGGTACAAACACCTGTATAAAAGGCTTGCTCATAATCGCCTGATGCTAAGTAGCCTGCAATAAATCCTGCTACCATAGAATCACCTGCACCAACTGAATTTTTCACCTTACCTTTTGGTGCTTCGGACTGATACACCTCTCCGTTTTCTGCCAGAAGAACAGCACCTTCTCCTGCCATTGATACAAGTACGTTACATGCACCTTCTTCCTGCATTTTACGTGCATAAGGAACTACGTCATCTTTTGTTTTAAGCTCTACACCATATATTTCGCCCAATTCATGGTTGTTTGGCTTTACAACAAATGGGTGGTATTCAAGCACATTCATAAGTAAATCTTTTGTAGCATCTACTGCTATTTTAAGATTTTTGCCTGACAGACGTTTCATAATATCACTGTACATTGTCTCTGGCATAACAGATGGAATTGAACCAGCCAATACAAGTATATCGCCATCATTAAGATTATCTAATTTTTTATAGAGTTTGTCAATATCTTCATCACTAATTCCTGGACCCATTCCATTAATTTCAGACTCATCATCTGATCTTACCTTTACATTAATGCGAGATAAGCCTGTTTTAGCTTCAATAAAATCTGATTGGATATCCTGCTCTTCCATAAGCCTAGCAATTTCTTTTCCTGTAAAACCAGCCTGAAATCCAAGCGCAGTACTGCCATAACCCAGATTGCGTAGCACCATAGAAACATTAACTCCTTTGCCTCCTGGATTAATAATCTCCTTATTAGTGCGATTCACTATACCCAGTCTAAAGCTATCAACTGACACTATATAATCAAGAGACGGATTAAATGTCACTGTGTATATCATAAAAAATCCTCCTTTCTAAAGTTTATAAATATTCAATCACTATTCTAACTTTTGTAAAATCCACTCAACATCATTTGTTGTTTTCATTTTCTCCATAACCTCTTCATCCTCTAGTGCATCACAGATTTTTTGTAAGAGGTCAAGATGCTCGTCGCCAATTCCTGCAATACCAAAGACTAACTGTGCTTTCTCGTCTCCAAAGTCTACGCCTTGTGGGTACTGTACAAGCACAATACCTGTTTTCTTAACAGAATCCTTTGCTTCAGATGTACCATGTGGAATTGCAAGTCCCATGCCCATATATGTACTGACAAGTCTTTCACGCTCAACCATCGCATCTACATAAGCTTCATCAACGCATCCCTGACTGACAAGTAATCTTCCTGCTGTACGTATTGCCTCTTCCTTTGGCACTGGTTTTTGATTTAATCTGATACCATTTCTATCAATAACCTTTTTCTTAGGAACATCTGCTGCTGATGCTGTCTGTGCTGTTTGTACATTAGAATTGCTATTTCCGTCAGTTCCCGATGCCAACTGTTCATATAAAGCATCTAATGATGGGTCTGCAAGGAAATTGCCAATCGTAATTAACTTAGCCTGTGGTGCTGATTTTCTTGCACGGTCTGCTAGCGTCACCTGTACCACAGCTATATCACAATCGGAAGGAATATTGTCTACAGATGTATTTTTTACAATAATCTCAGGACGCACATCTTTTATACGGTTACGAAACTTTGTAGCTCCCATTGCGGATGAACCCATTCCTGCATCACACGCAAATATAATTTTCTTAACACTTGAAGAATCTATTGGTTCATTACTCTGTGCTGTCGCAAGACCTTTAGCTTCAGCTTTCATCTGTCCCATCTGGTCTTGTGCATCTGAAAGGCTGCCTTTCTTCCCATCTGTCAGTTTAATAATTGGCGATGCAATTACAAATGACACCACTGTTGCAAGCAATACACCCAGTATAGTGAACACCATCTTGTCTCTTGGTGCCATAGATAAAAATGCTATAATAGAGCCAGGTGAAGCAGGTGCTTTAAGCCCGCAGCCTGTCAGCGAAAAGAATGCTATAGCAGCAAAGTTACCTATAATCGGTGCAATTATAACTACAGGGTTCATAAGTATATATGGGAAGTAAATCTCATGTATACCACCAAAGAAATGTATTATAACTGCACCAGGGGCAGACTGTTTTGTAGCTTTGTCTTTTGCAAAGAAGCAGTATGCAAGTAATACACCAAGTCCAGGACCTGGGTTTGCTTCAAGCATATACAGTATAGACTGTCCAGTTGTCTGTGCCTCTGCAGAGCCAATCGGTGTGAAAATACCTTGGTTTATAGCATTGTTTAAGAACAACACTTTTGCAGGCTCTATAAAGATTGAAACCAGTGGCAGCAAACTGTGTTCTACAAGTATATCTACACCCGATGATAATACAGAAAGTACACCTGTCATAAATGGTCCAATTACAAAATATCCAATGATTGAAACAACCATACCAAGGATACCAACTGAAAAGTTGTTGATTAACATTTCAAAGCCAGTCGGCATATGACCATCCATCTTTTCGTCAAAAAACTTAATAACCCAGCCTGCAAAAGGTCCAATAACCATAGCTCCCATCAGCATTGGCTGACCGCCCTCTATGCCACCAACACCTGCAATACATCCCATGACTGCAATAGCACCCATGACACGTCCTCTTTCTCCAGCTACTAAAGAACCTCCTGTCGCAGCAATCAGTACTGGAATCAAATAGTGCAACATATATGGCTGAATTGAAGCCAGCCCCGCATTTGGCAGCCATCCATCTGCAATAAACAGCGCTGTAATAAGTCCCCATGCAATAAACGCTCCGATATTAGGCATGACCATTGAAGATAAAAATTTACCAAATTTTTGTACCCCGTTTTTCATGCTACGCCCTCCTTATAAAAGTTAGTCTTTTACAAAATTGCTTAACAGATATTCTTCTGCTTCTGGACACCACAATCCCTGATTTGCGTCCAAAATATCAGCTAAACCAGTAAAACGCTCATCTTCTGCAGCTTTTGCACGGAAATCCTCAAGTGCAGTCAGTGGCATTTCAAGATGTGTATAAATAAGTTTCTTACCACCTGGAATCTTTGGAAGATTTAATGTAGTATCTGCTACTGAATCTAATCCTCCTACATGAGTAACCATAACTGCTGGATTAATACGCTTCGCTGCTGTAAGCTCAAGTGATTCAATCATATCTGCTGTATTACCGCCAGTAGTTCCCATAACATGAGTTGAATTGTAATGTACATCATAGAAATTCATCTTTGCACTAAACTGTGTATCTGTAGGACCTGCAAAGAAGTTTAAGCAGCCATCCCTACCAAGTATACCACTGCTCTGTTCAACAACTGCTGCCACAGGTGCATAGCAGAATACATCATCAAAGCCTGTACCGCCAGTAAGTTCACGAAGTCCAGCAACTGGGTCTTCCATCGCACCAGTATTTACAAAGTGAAGTTCAATGCCATCAGCCTTTGCTTCTGCTATTGGGAACAACTCTTCTGCACGTTTCAGTCTGTCATCATTGACATCTGTAACAACTACCATAGAAGGGCGCACATCTCTGTGAAGTGCGTATGTCAATGCACCAAGTCCCATAGGACCTGCACCAGCCATAATTGCCAACTTTCCGCCTTCTTTGATGCCCATTTCATGCTGATAAACACCCATCTGTGTGTGATAAGCCGCATTAAATGCTCCAATACTGCATGACATCGGTTCTGCTAAAGATGCCTCATAATATGCACGTCCTTTGTATTCTAGCAGACATCCTAATTCCATTACCTCAGCAGGAATTACACAATATGTACAATCTCCACCGAAAAATTCATAAGAATATCCTGGACTCCACATAGTTCCTTTGTAATTAAGTGCAGGCTGTAATGTAAATTTCATTCCAGGTTTAAACTTATCTTGATGTGCCGCACCAACTTTTACAATATCACCTGCAAATTCATGCCCCATAATTGCTGGATGTTCAGCTACATCATCATGTACACGCTTATGTTTTGTGCCAAGGATAGCACATTTGTAAGTAGACATACATATGCTGTCTGATACAACCTTTACCAGAATTTCGTCCTCCTTAATCTCTGGTAACTCAAATTCATCAATCCTCAAATCATTTGCTGCATGAAGTCTTACTGCTCTTGTTTTCATAATAAAACTCTCCTTTCTTTGTTTTGATAATTATATTGTTGTTTTAAAAGCTAAATTCATTATAACAACAATATATATAGTTGTCAACACTTTTTTTACAAAAATTTTTATTTTTGTTTTTATATTCAAATAACAGAATAAGATAACTTATAATATTATGAAACAAATAATTGAATATAATATCTAAAATAACAATTTAGAGTTATGGAATTTATGATTAGTAAAAGAACTAGGCAACTTTACACCCAGTTCATGCTTATAGAATAATATAGTTACTAATAATCATTGTTTTAAAGGATACATTTTAAATACAGCCCAGTGGCTGTCTATCTTGCTGTAAAAGTCATATTTTTCTGCCAGTTTCCAAGCATTTTCATCAGAGCAATAAAGATATCCTGTAATATTGCCAGAACTGCCTGTAGTGAAAAAAGCAAATACACTCCCATTATCTTTCTGGTAAAAAACTTTAGAATCATCACATAAAAAAGGATTATCTATGTCCTGATAATTGACTTCTAAGCAATCATCAAGGGTAGGTAGTGTTTTCTCTATGATATTTTTATACTGCCTCTCTAATATATTAAATCTCAGTTCTTCTAATTGATAGTAAAAAGAAAGTGCTGGATTTGCTGCCATGTATAAAATAAATGCAATGAATAAATTTATAAATACTTTGCTCGCCCTTTTCATAAAGATATTAACAATGCTTGAAATAAAGAAAAATAATGTAACAAAAAAACGTCCATAAGTAAAAGAAAAAAGATAAATTAATAATAAAATCAAGTTTATAGCAAACATTAACAAAAATTTATATTTTAGAATTATTTGTTTCACAGTATGTCCCCTCCCAATAATAATAATTGTAAACTGCCACAATATAAACTTTTACCCACGTACTTTTAGGTCAAGCAATACCGCACTGTAATATTTTTCCAGTTCACATATAATTTCTCTTTTTTTGTCAAGTACAAGCCAAAGCTGATCTTGTGTAACTTGAAGTCTTGCAGCATTTCCATAAAATCTCACTCGAAAGTCATTAAGACCTATAGATGACAGATACTTTTCTGCACTTTCCGTATTTTGCAGTTTTTCTTTTGTAATTCTATCACCAGTCGGAATACGTGTAGCAAGACAAGCATAGGCTGGTTTATTCCATGTAAATAATCCCGCTTCTTTTGACAAATGCCTAATATCATCTTTTGACAGACCACACTCTTTTAGTGGTGAACATACTAAAAGCTCTGTAAGAGCAATCATACCAGGACGGTCCTTTACATTGTCAGATGCATTTGTTCCATCTGCCAGTATATAAAATCCATCTTTTGCTGCTGCCTTAAGAATTTCTGATAATATTGCCTTTTTGCAATAGTAACAACGGTCCATTGGATTATCCCTAACCTGAGTATTAGCAAGTATATCTATATAGATAATCTGCATATCTACATCAAGTTCTTTCGCGAGACGTATTGCGTCGTCTAATTCAAATTGTGGCTGGAAGTCAGACTTTATATAATAAGCTTTTACTTTAGCACCGTATTTTATTGCAGCATAAAGCAAATAAGCAGAATCAACACCTCCTGAAAATGCAATAGCAAGCTCTTGGTTTTGGGCAAAAAAATCTTTTAAGTCCATTTAAAACCCTTCTTTCTATTATTATACTTTATAATTACTGTGCAAATAATTGCCAATATCGGTAATGCACAATAAAGTCACTACTAAAAAAATTCCGGGAATCAAAATTAACCACCATGAGCCTGAAAGCAAACTTCTTTCTGATAGAGATAACAGGCTTCCCCAAGAAATTATATTAAGTGGCAGACCAATTCCCATAAATCCAAGTGTAGCCTCAGAGACAATAGCTGTGCGTATATTCATAACTATCATAAACATAATAGACGATATAAAATTTGGCACTAGATGTTTTATTAATATATGAAAAAAACCAGCACCCATGCATTTGGCTGCAATAACATATTCACTGTTACGAATTTGACGAACCTGTGTACGTACTACTTTTGCTATAGATGTCCAGCCTGTAATACCTATAACAAATGAAATGCTAAGTACATTAGCATCTCCAAGCACAGATTGGATTAACACAATAAGAAGCAAAAATGGAATACTTAAAAATATCTCTGTCAAACGCATAAGCAAACTATCAAGCCAATTTGGTGAGATAGCACTTGCCGCACCATAAAAGATTGCAATAGTTGTAGAAATGGCTGTTGAAACGAAACCAATAAACAAAGATACCCTACCACCATACCAAATCATAGAAAAAATATCACGTCCCATAGTATCAGTGCCAAACAAAAATTCTGTACAAGGTGCAGTGTTGGCACTGTATAAATCCATGTAGGCAGGGTCTTTTGGAATAAATAGTTCACAGCAAATGCACCCAAGCACAATAACAATAAGTATAACTAAAGATATGACAGGCTTACCTTTGTACCACTTCACATTTTGAGGTGGTGGTTCTGCAACAGACCGTATGTCAGCCCACACAAAACGATTATCCAACGTCTGTCACCTCCGATGCTTCTATAGTTTCACTTTCTTTAAGCCTAGGATCAATACGTTCACTTATAATTTGTGCAATTATATTGCACAAAATTATTAATGTTCCCGAAAATATGCAAAGCACCATAAGTAAGTTGTAGTCTTTGTAGCGGGCACTTTCATAAGACAATGTACCAATACCGGGATATGAAAATACTGTTTCAACAATATATGTACCTCCCAAAATATGAGGAACAGAAATTGCCATAATACTTAGATAAGATGGTATAACATTTCTTAAACAGTGCATAAAAAGTATACTTTTTTTATCTAGTCCTTTGGATTTTGCAAGCAATACATAACCA
>CANOID010000063.1 GCA_947565985.1 uncultured Lachnoclostridium sp. | reverse complement strand
TTATGGCTTGTCATTTCAAAAACGGACACGTTGAACAAGGAATGAAACATAAAAGATTTATTTATAACTTTTTATAAGTTTTCAGTAATGGTGATACCAAGCATATGTTAGAAGGAAAAATAGCGGTAGTTACAGGTGCAGCAAAGGGAATAGGAAAGGCAATAGCACTTGCATTTGCAAAAGAGGGATGCAATATTGTACTTAATTATCACAGTACACTTCCAGACAGTACAATTAGTGCAGTTAAAGAATATGGTGTTAAATGCCTGCCTATGCAGGGGGATGTTGCAGACTTTAGATTTGCAATGCAGCTTGTAAAGGATGTGAAAAAGGAGTTTGGTACACTAGATATACTTGTAAATAATGCAGGGATAACAAGAGATATGCTTCTTATGCGTATGTCTGAGGAGCAGTTTGACGAGGTTATAAATACAAACCTTAAAGGAACATTTAATATGATACGCCATGCAAGCAATCTTATGCTTAAACAGAGAAGTGGAGTAATAATTAATATGGCATCAGTTGTAGGTCTTACAGGCAATATCGGACAGGCAAACTATGCTGCATCCAAAGCTGGGATAATAGGGCTTACAAAGTCTGCGGCTAAAGAGCTTGCGCAGAGGGGTATTACTTGTAATGCAATCGCCCCGGGATTTGTTGAAACAGATATGACAGATGTGCTTGCTGAGGAAACAAAACAAGAGATTCTTAATGCAATTCCACTTAAACGCTATGGCAAAGTGGACGATATCGCCAGTGCGGCTGTATTTTTAGCAAAAAATACGTATATCACTGGTCAGGTATTAAATGTAGACGGCGGCATGGTTATGTAGATGAATAAATAGGTAGAAACGAGGTTTTATATGGCTAGAAGATGTGTTATTACAGGAATGGGTGCAGTTACTCCACTTGGAAGCACGGTTGATTCATTCTGGGATGGAATAAAGAATGGCGTTTGTGGCATAGGTATGATTAAAAGGTTTGACACAACAGATTTTAAAGTAAAGATTGGTGCTGAGGTTAAGGATTTTGATGCTGAAAAGTATATGAGTAAAAAGGATATAAAAAGGAATGATTTATATTCGATTTATGCTATGGCAGCGGCAGCACAGGCTATGGCAGACAGTGGCTTAGAGATTACAGAGGAAAATGCATTGAGAATTGGTGTAATTGTTGGCTCTGGAATCGGAGGGCTTATAACAATGCAGGAGCAGGTAATGCGCCTTAATGAAAAGGGACCATCAAGGGTTTCACCACTTTTTATACCTATGACAATAGGCAATATGGCAGCAGGCAATATAGCATTGCAATATGGTGCAAAGGGAGAATGTGAAAATATCGTTACAGCGTGTTCTACAAGCACACATTCAATTGGAACAGCTTTTCGCGACATTAAACATGGCTATCTTGATGCATGTATAGCAGGAGGTGCTGAGGCTTCGATATGCGAAATAGGTATTGCTGGATTTACAAATCTTACTGCACTTTCATCTAATGAAGACCCGCTTACAGCGTGCCGACCTTTTGACAAGAACAGAGATGGATTCGTTATGGGAGATGGCGCAGGTATATTAATCTTAGAGGAGCTTAATCATGCAGTTGCACGCAATGCCCATATTTACGGTGAGATAACTGGTTTTGGTTCAACTTGTGATGCATACCATATGACAGCTCCGGCTCCTGATGGTTTTGGTGCAGCAAGTGCAATGAAACAGGCGGTGGAAGAGTCAGGTATAAAACCTTCGGATATATCTTATATTAATGCACATGGAACTAGTACACATGCTAATGAAGCTGCTGAAACGGCAGCAATTAAGCTGGCATTTGGCGAGGAAGCATATAAAATCCCTATAAGCTCTACTAAATCTATGACAGGACACTTACTTGGTGCGGCAGGTGCAGTGGAGTCTATTGTGTGCTTAAAGGCTCTTGAAGAGGGGTTCTTGCCACCAACAATTAATTACCATACTCATGATGACGAATGTGACCTAGACTATATTCCAAATGTTGGAAGAAAAGCAGAAAATGCAAAATATGCACTGTCAAATACATTTGGCTTTGGTGGGCATAACGGTGTACTTTGTTTTAAAAAATGGGAAGGAGATAGATGAAATTATGCAGTTTGAAGAACTAAAAGAGCTTATTGCGATATTTGAAGCTTCTGATATGAGTGATATGAAAGTGAATTTTGACAATGCATCTATCCATTTAAGCAGAGCAAAAAACCAAACTGTTCACACAGACAACATCGGAGTAGTACAAGAGGTAGTAAATACTGCTGCTTGTGACAGTGCAAATGTACAAATAAAAGCAGAAGAGCAGGAAACTGATGCTGAAAGATATATAAAAGCACCTATTGTTGGCACATTTTACCAAGCTGCTTCACCAGAAAAACCCCCTTACGTAAATGTAGGCGACAGGGTTAAAAAGGGTGATATTGTATGTATAATTGAAGCAATGAAATTTATGAATGAAGTTACAAGTGAAGAGGATGGAGAAATTTTAGAAGTTCTTGTCAAAGATGGGGAGTTTGTGGAATTTGGTGCACCGCTTTTTAAACTTAATTAACCAATTTATTTTTAGGGGGCTGATAATCAGTCAATAAAATATTAGAAAATTTTATAAAAATATAGAAAAATCGTATAAGTAAGAAAGGAGATAGTTACTGAATAACATTATAAAAGCTGGAAAGTATAAATCCTTTTAACTATGGTAAATCAATAGTTTAGTTACTTTAAACAACACTATTGATATGTACCGATACGTTAGTCGGGAATTTACGCCTTTGGAGTGTCATACCAAACGTGAGTAGATTATGGCTTGTCATTTCAAAAACGGACACGTTGAACAAGGAATGAAACATAAAGTTTATAAACTTTTATAAGTTTTCAGTAACGGTCTATGGTTATGGATATAAAAGAAATAATGGAAATTATTCCGCACAGACAACCATTTCTTCTTATCGACAGAATAGAAGAAATTAAAGAGGGCGAATCTGTCACAGCTATAAAGAATGTAACATATAATGAGCCATTTTTTGCAGGACACTTTCCAAAAGAGCCAGTTATGCCGGGAGTATTAATAGTTGAAGCGATGGCACAGGCAGGTGCTGTTGCTATACTTTCGATGGAAGATTTTAAAGGTAAAACAGCTTATTTTGGTGGCATTAAAAATGCTAAATTTAAGAGAAAAATAATACCAGGCGATACATTACGTCTGGAAGTAAAAATAGAAAAATTAAAGAAAAATGCAGGTATTGGGCAGGGCATTGCTTATGTTGGTGACAAAATGGCAGCACAAGCTGAGATTATATTTATGATTGGTTAATGCCAGGTTTTTGAATGATAGGAGGAATATATGTTTGACAAGATTTTAATTGCCAACCGCGGCGAAATTGCAGTGCGTATAATCAGGGCGTGCCGTGAAATGGGAATTAAGACGGTGGCAGTATTTTCAGAACCTGACAGAGAAGCTCTCCATACACAACTTGCAGATGAAGCAGTGTGTATTGGCTCTGCAAAAGTATCAGATAGTTATCTAAATATGACAAATATAATAAGTGCTGCTGTTGAAAAAAAAGTACAGGCGATACATCCGGGATTTGGATTTCTATCAGAAAATAGTACATTTGCAGCTATGTGTGAAGAGTGCAATATTAAATTTATTGGTCCTTTAGCAGAAGTGATAGATGCCCTTGGCAATAAAGCTAATGCAAGGGATATAATGATAAGAGCAGGTGTTCCTGTAGTACCTGGTAGTGATGGCGTAGTGGAAAGTCTTAGTCAGGCATATGAAGTGGCCCAAAGACTTGGCTATCCTGTAATGGTTAAAGCTTCTGCAGGCGGCGGTGGTAAGGGTATAAGAATAGTGCGTTCTAAAGAAGACCTTGAAGAAGCTTTTGAATCAGCAAGAAGTGAGACTATTAAAGCTTTTGGTGATGACAAGATGTATATGGAAAAACTGGTTGAAAATGCAAGGCACGTAGAGGTACAGGTGTTAGGAGACCAATATGGCAATGTTATACACCTTGGAGAAAGGGACTGTTCAATACAGAGAAAAAACCAAAAGGTGCTTGAAGAAGCTCCGTGTCCTGTGCTGCCTTTGACTGTACGTGAAAAGATGTGCCATTCTGCTGTGTTGGCTGCAAAAACTGCTGGATATCAGAGTGCAGGTACTATAGAATTTTTATATGATGAACACTCACAAAATTATTATTTTATGGAAATGAATACACGCATACAGGTGGAACATCCAGTTACGGAGATGATTACAGGAATTGATATTGTAAAAGAACAGATAAATATTGCTTATGGAAAAAAGCTTTCTATAGAACAAAAAGATGTAAAGATAGACGGACACGCTATTGAATGTAGAATTAATGCAGAAAATCCTGCTAGGGGATTTGCACCATGTCCAGGGCTTATAGAATATCTTCTGCTGCCAGCAGGAGGACTTGGTATCCGTGTTGATACGGCAGTATATGAAGGATATGAAATACCGCCGTTTTATGATTCCATGATTGCCAAAGTAATAGTACATGGCAAAAACAGAAAAGAAGCAATTTCAAAGATGAAACGAGCTTTATATGAATTTATTATAGATGGAATTGACACTAATATTGAATTTCAAAGTCATATATTAAATAATCCAGATTACCAGAAAGGTAATTTTAATACTTCATTTTTAGAATCCTTTTTAGGAGAATGGAAGGAATGATGCCATGAATTTATTTAAAAAGAATTATTTTTCATTAGAAGGAAATGAAGATAAAAGAAAAAGTGACCGCAGAAGAAAACGCAATGAGCCATCTATACCTGATGGGATGTGGATTAAATGCAATACATGTAAATCTATAATTTATAAAAAAGAAGTTACAGAGTATAAATTATGTCCAAGTTGTGGTGCACATTTTAGAATGAGCCCAAAAGAGAGAATTGCTATTACGTGTGATGAGGGAAGTTTTATAGAATTTGACAGTAATATGAGACCTAAAAATCCTATGAAATATCCGGGATATGACGAAGTTATTGAAAAAGCACAAAAAAAATCAGAAATTCCTGAAGCAGTAGTGACTGGATATGGAAAAATTGATGGATATGAAGCTGTGTTTGCTATAATGGATAGTCATTTTATAATGGGAAGTATGGGTTCAGTAGTTGGCGAAAAAATTACCCGTGCTGTAGAATATGCAGTCACTTACAGGTTACCTTTGATTATTTTTACAACATCTGGTGGTGCAAGGATGCAGGAAGGCATTATGGCACTTATGCAGATGGCAAAAGTATCTTCTGCACTTGCAAGACATAACGAAGCTGGACTTCTATATATTACAGTTCTTACAGATCCAACAACCGGCGGAGTTACAGCAAGTTTTGGAATGCTTGGTGATATAATACTTTCAGAACCAAAAGCTCTTATAGGCTTTGCTGGTCAAAGGGTCATTCAAGGAACTATCCACCAGAAACTTCCAGAGGGGTTTCAGAGAGCAGAATTCCAATTAGAACATGGTTTTGTAGACAGGATAGTGCCACGTTTGAAACTTAAAGATGAACTTGCAACTATTTTAAAATTGCACAGTGCATAATTGTGATTTTAGTTTATACAAGTATGGAGGATTGATATGTATGAATGAAACAATGAAAAAAGTAGAAATTGCAAGGAACATAGAAAGGCCTAATACAATAGAATTTATAGAAGAGATTTTTGATGATTTTTTAGAGTTTCATGGTGACAGACTTTATGCTGACGATGGTGCTGTAGTAGGTGGAATTGCGTGTTTTGAAAATATTCCTGTAACTGTTGTTGGAATCCAAAAAGGACATAACCTTGATGAAAATGTAAAGTGTAATTTTGGACAGCCAGAGCCAGAAGGATATCGTAAAGCATTACGTTTAATGAAGCAGGCAGAGAAATTTAAACGTCCAGTTATTACTTTTATAAATACGGCTGGTGCATATCCCGGAATTGAAGCAGAAGAAAGAGGGCAAGGGGAAGCTATTGCAAGGAACCTAATGGAAATGTCTAATTTAAAAACTCCAATTATAAGCATTTTTACAGGTGAAGGTGGAAGCGGAGGTGCACTTGCACTAGCAGTTGCTGATACGGTGTGGATGCTTGAGAATGCAATGTTTTCTGTACTTTCCCCAGAGGGCTTTGCAAGTATACTGTGGAGAGATTCTTCAAGAGTAGAAGAGGCTGCTACACTTATGAAAATGACTGCAAAGGACCTTATGAAAGACCGTATAGTAGATAAAATTTTTTATGAACCAAAAGAAGGCATTGAAAACAATTTTAAATTTACTACAGACCAGATAAAAAGTGCTTTAAGAGAGACGCTGCCACAGCTTCGCAGCTTATCTATAGAAGGACTTTTAGGGAGAAGATATAAAAGATTTAGACATTATGGAGAGTTTAATGAAGGGGCAGATTGTGGGGGTGGGAATTTTAAATAACATAACAAAGGGGGATTTTTATGAAAGAGCCTATAGTGTGGCAGGACCGTTTTAATATTGGAGTACCTTCTATTGACAAAGAACATCAAAAACTTTTTACTATACTAAACAGGATTTTTGATGCTGTCAAAGACAAATCTAGAAGTGAGTGGGCATGCCAAGAGGGGATTAAGTACTTTAAAAACCATGCTATAAAGCATTTTGATGAAGAAGAACAGTATATGTTATCTGTTAATTACAGTGGATATGAAATGCATAAACGTATTCATAACAATTTTCGTAAAAACACACTTCCAGCACTTGAAAGAGAATTAGAGAAAACAAAATTTTCTGAAGAGGCTGTCAGCCATTTTCTTGGAGTCTGTGCTGGATGGCTCTTAGGGCATACTCTTACAGAAGACCAAGCAATTACAGGAAAAGCCGTCAGTACTTGGACTAATCTTTTGCCAGAAGAAGAAAACGCCGCTTTAAGTCAGGTAATAATTGAGCTTTTATATGATGTGTTTCGTATGGATGCACATTTGGTCAGTGAACATTATGGCGGTGAAAAATTTGGCAAGGGAATTTATTATCGTTTAGCATATGATTCTGAGCAAGGCGGACAGGAAGTATATTTAATTTTCGAAGACAGAATGGTTCTAAATATAATCGCTTCTATAATAGATATTAAAGCTGATAAAGTTAATGCTATGGCAATTAACACTATCAGATATATTTCACAACAGTTTTTAGAAAATATGCGTATGCGTTTTCCAGATGTGACAGAGTGTGAATTAGTAGAAGAAAATTTATTAGAATATAAACATTTTAAAAAAGTTTTTCAAAAAGGAACTCCACATTGCAGCTTGCTGTTTGACACAGGTTCTGGATATTTTGCATTTTGCTCTGTTACACCATGGGCAGACAGAGTTGAAATAAAAAATGCCCTCAGAGCAGAAAATGAAATGGATAAAGTTGACCAGTATCTTGCAAAAATGGTTTCAAACAAGAAAAATAAGATACTTGTAGTAGATGATTCCAGTACAATAAGACAGTTTTTAAAAGGGCTACTGTCTAAGGAATATGAGGTTGAAATGGTAGATTCTGGATTAGCTGCGTTTAGGTCTATTATTCTTAATAAACCTGACCTAATTCTGCTTGATTATGATATGCCAGTATGTGATGGAAGACAGGTACTTGAGATGATACGTGGAGAGAAAGAGTTTGCAGATACTTCTGTTATTTTTCTAACCGGCAGAGGAGATGTAGACAGTGTAAGCAAAGTTATGTCTTTAAATCCGGAGGGTTACTTACTAAAAACTACAAGACCAGAAGAAATAAAGAAAAGCATTGAATTATTCTTTAAAAGGAAAAAAAAGCATACTACATAATAAGAAGGGCATAATAATAGCGTTCTGCTGTTTGTTATGCCCTTATAAATATATGCTTACAACAAGTGTATGCCATCATTTTCAATAGAAATAAGATGTTTCTTTAAAAGATTTCCTATAGCACGTTTAAAAGCATTTTTACTCATATGAAAATGTTCCTTGATATCATTTGGTGTACTTTTATCATTAAATGGCAAGAAACCATTAGACTCTTTAAGACGGTTTAATATCAATTCTGCATCTTCATTCATCTGTTCTGGAATCTTTTTCTTGACACTTAATGTAAGCCGTCCATCTTCAAGTACCTGAGCGACCCTTGCGTGTATTGGTTGGTTTATACGGTATTTTTCAAATACTTCTTTTTTAGGAAGCAGTGCCGAGTATTTGTCATCCACAGCAATAAATATACCAAAGTTTTCACTGGTTTCATAGACTCGTCCATCAACTTCATCATCTTTATTATAAGGTGAATCACATCTTAAATGTTCATATACTTTCATAGATGCACAGAGTCTCTCACTTTTATCAAGGTATAATGTGACTAGTACTGCATCACCTTTTTTTACTTCATACAACTGTTCCTTAAAGGGCAGCAGTAAGTCCTTTGACAAACCCCATTCAAGAAATGCACCTATAGAAGAAACTTCTTTTACGTATAAACGTGCAACTTCGCCAAGCTGTAATTCTGGTTCAAGCATTGTTGCAATGGGTCTGTCTTCTGAATCTTTATATACAAAAACGGACAGTACATCTTTAAGCTCTGTGTCTTTGGGTACCTGTGATTTAGGAAGCAGTATTTTTTCATTCTCATCGCCAATAGGGGTATTTAAGTAAACACCAAAATCGGTTTTTTTAACAACAACAAGTTCTTGTGTTTTTCCAAGTTGTATTTTTTGTCTCATAATCATTCTCCATAAATAATATAATATGCAATATATTGTTCTTTTTAAATTGTAGTGTAGTTTATTTTTGTTGTCAACACAGAATTGTAGTGTTATACTTATATTACAACTTTTAAAGTATAAAAGGATGGTGAAAAGAATGAATAAAAATATTGCTAAAAAAATGTTTACAGGATTGCTTGCATTTTCTTGTATAGTGCAGACTGTGATGCCATGTACACAGTACAGCAGACAGACAGCAAAAGCGGCAGTGACAAAGAAAACAGACTACTCTAAGTATTCTACTAAAGGATATGAATGGTATATTGTAAGAAAAAAGAAACATGAGAAAGCAGGCGGCGGAGTTCCAGCAGGAATAAATTTATCAGATTACAATGCATATTATATAAATGAAAATACAAAAGAAAAGGTAATCTATCTTTCTTTTGACTGTGGCTATGAAAACGGCTATACAAAGAAGATTCTAAAGACATTAAAGAAGCACAATGCAAAGGCAATCTTTTTTGTTACAAAGCCTTTTATTGAAAGCCGACCAGAACTTGTAAAACAGATGAAGAAAGATGGGCATTTAGTGGGAAACCACACGTGTACACATCCAGACCTTTCAGATAAACCTGTATCACATATTAGAAAAGAAATCAAGGACTGTGCCAAAGTATTTAAAAAAGTAACTGGCTACAAAATGGACCCTTTTATTAGACCTCCAATGGGAGCATTTAGTGAAAGGAGCTTACAGGTAACAAAGGATATGGGGTATAGTACTATTTTTTGGAGTATGGCGTACTATGATTACGATGCAGACCACCAGCCGGGAAAGGATTATGTGATAAATCATTTTAAAGAAAACTGCCATAGAGGTGCATTGCCGCTTATACATAACACTTCAAGTTCAAACTGTGAAGCATTAGATGATGTACTTTCACTTTTGGAAGAAAAAAAATATCGTTTTGGAACATTAGATGAATTTGCACTTGGAAAAGAAACCGTTAAAGATGGCTAAGCCGAATTTATAGTTGAAAAATGGACGCTTTTGGTTTATTATAAACTTTGAGCGTCCTGTTTTTACCATTTGGGGTATTATTACAGACAGAAGATGCGGTAAAGATGTTTCGCTGGATTGCGCGAATTGCAGGGCAATGTAGCAATCCGTAGCATCAGTTGGGGGCAAAATACCTTTTGACCCCAACATCATATTATTACATTTTAAGGAAGGAGACAATTCTATGAAAATTATTATGTTGGGTGCACCGGGAGCTGGCAAAGGAACACATGCAAAACATATTACACAAAAGTATGGCATTCCTGCTATTTCTACAGGAGATATATTCCGTGAGAATATTAAAGCTGGTACAGAGTTAGGTAAAAAGGCAAAAGGTTATATGGATGCAGGTGGACTTGTTCCAGACGAGCTGGTATGTGACCTTGTTGTAGACCGTATTAATCAGGATGATTGCAAAAATGGCTATATCCTTGATGGTTTCCCAAGAACAATCCCACAGGCAGAGGCTTTGACAGAAGCTTTAAAAAAGCAGGATGATGCGGTTGATTTTGCAATAGAAGTCAATGTAGCAGATGAGGTAATTATTGAGAGGATGTCAGGAAGAAGGGTATGTAAAGGCTGTGGTGCAACATACCATGTTAAGAGTGTACCTCCTAAAAAAGAGGGCGTTTGTGATGAATGTGGTAGTGAAATTATACTTCGTGATGACGATGCACCTGAAACAGTTAAAAAGAGGCTTGGTGTATACCATGAACAGACAGCACCACTTATTGATTACTATAACAAGCTTGGTGTTTTAAAAGTAATTGATGGCACTCAAAGCCTAGAAAAGTGTGCAGAAGATATTGATGCAATTCTTGAATCAAAATAATTAATACTAGTAATGTTTAATTCAAGCGCCAGAGCAATCTGCTTTGGCGTATTGGTTAGTTGATATAAGTACAGAAAGAAGGGCATATATAATGTCAGTAACAATTAAGTCGGAACATGAGATAGAACTTATGAGGGAAGCAGGTAGGATTCTTTCTATCGTACATGATGAGATGTCAAAGATTATACGACCTGGAATAAGCACAATGGATATTAATCGCAGAGGCGAGGAAGTAATCCGCAGTTACGGCTGTATACCTTCATTCCTGAATTATAATGGATTTCCAGCGGCTATATGTGTATCAGTAAATGAAGAAGTAGTACATGGCATACCTAATAAAAAGCGGATTTTACATGAAGGCGATATAGTAAGCCTTGATGCAGGCGTAATTTACAAGGGATACCACTCCGATGCGGCAAGGACACATCCTGTTGGCGTGATTGCAGAAGAAGACCAGAAATTAATAGATGTGACAAAACAAAGTTTCTTTGAAGGAATAAAGATGGCAAAGGCTGGAAACCACTTGTTTGATATATCCAAAGCAATACAGACGTATGCTGAAAGCTTTGGATTTTCTGTGGTACGTGAAATGGTTGGACATGGAATAGGTACAAAACTCCATGAAGAACCACAGGTTCCCAATTTTAAACCAATAGGCAGAGGGATGAAACTGCGGCCGGGTATGACACTTGCTATTGAACCTATGATAAACAGAGGTAAGAAAGAAATATGGCAGCTTGATGATGATTGGACTTGTGTGACACGAGATTCACAAAATTCGGCTCATTATGAAAATACTGTCCTTATTACAGATGGAGAACCTGAACTTTTTTCATATAATAAGGATTTAGCATAGATAGTAAAGCAGTATAAAAATCCAAAAAGACAAATGGAGGTTAAATTTATGTCTAAAGAAGATGTTATTGAAATTGAAGGTGTAGTTGTTGAAAAGCTCCCAAATGCAATGTTTAAGGTTGAGCTTGAAAATGGACACCAAGTACTTGCACATATAAGTGGTAAACTTAGAAAGAACTTTATTAGAATTCTTCCGGGCGACAAAGTAACTATGGAGATGTCTCCATACGACCTGACAAAAGGACGTATTACATGGAGAGATAAATAATTATTAAAATCATTATGTTCAAAATACCCCTCAGACTATATTTATAATCTAAGGGGTACATTTTACACTATTATTCTGCTGCCATAATTCTTATAATTTTATATCCCATATCTTCCTTATTATTATACATTATAAGATAATATACATTTGTGCCTGCTGAAATATTCTTTTTTGTGGTAACTGTTACAGTCTTTTTATCTTTATCAAGTTTTGCTGTCAATTTCTTCTGGGTTGAATCTGGCTTTGCTGTAATCTTAACTTTTCCTTTTTTCATCTGTTCCTTATCAAAACCATCAGCCTTTCCCATAGCGTACAACTTTACATTATCTGTAGTACTAAAAGCACTACTGTTTTGAGTTGTAGATATAGCAAAGCTTCCTGTTTTTTTGTCGGTATCTGATTTTATAATTGTAAATTCAGAAATAGCTGCTCCTGATGTAGTATCTGTAATACCTGTAAGAGAACCAAATGTAATACCTTTTACGCTATTTATTGCTGTTGCTGTAAATGAGGCTTTTCTTCCGCTCTCATTGCACATAATTGTAATTTTGCCTGTTGTCTTTTTGTTATTTTTTAATGCTGTAGCTGTTATATGAAAACAATATGGGTTGCTCGTATCTTGTGCCGCTGTAAAATAACTACTTGATTTAGTTGCTACACTGACACTGTAAGAAGCGTCTTTTGTTTCTGTCATCTGTTTATTTAATTTATAAGTTGGATAAACATAAAGTTTTATTGAGCTTTCAATATCTATAGAATCCTTTTTATAAACATTCTTACTGTCAGAAGAAAAGTCTGCACTATCGCTTGGTATTGCAAAAAGCTGCAACTTCGCTGGAGCTGCTTTTATAACAATCTTTGCACACGCAGAAGCTTTACTATCACCAGTATCCATAACCCACAAATACACGATTCCCGGCTGACTTTTAGCAGTAACTTTTACTTTGTTTTTACTTATAGAGGCTGTTGCAATTTTAGACAAGGCTGCATCTTTTTTAATCTTTCCTTTTTCAAGAACTGGTTTATCATTGGAAGCTGTAATACCTACAACAAGTCTGCCTTTTTTAATTTTTTCCTTGCCTTTGCTATCTACAGTTACAATATTAGATGCTTGTAATTTTGTATAATATTGCTTTGTTTTATAATTATATTTTGTTCCATCAGATTGTTTTATATTGCCGCCATTTACATAGTGGACACGCAGAGAATTTGACGCAAGATTTGTACATTCACTATCTGAATAAATACCTGTGTTTACATCATCATCTTCACTTGGTGCAGATGATGGAGATGGTGCAGATGATGGAGATGGTGCAGGTGGATTGGTTGGAACATAATTATAATGTATAGTTGCCTTTGATATTGCTGATGGTGTATCACCTAATTTTCTTATGCTGTTCCACTGTTCTTCGGAGCCAGTAAAATATATATCTCTCAGAGGGCAATTTGCAAATACAGTCATTCCTATTTCTGTTACACTGTCTGGAATTGTAATAATACTCAATCCAGAGGAGGCAAATGCCTGAAGGTCGATACTTGCAGCACCTTGTGGAATGTCCACTCTTGTAAGCATCAAACAATTTTGAAACATACCTTCACTAATACAATTTATATTTGTGGGCAATGTTACGCTCATTAATTTGTAGCATTGTGTAAAGATATTTTTGTTTAACTCTACTTTTTTGCTGCCAGGAACAAACGTTATTTCTGTCATTTCTTTGCACTGCCAAAATGCAGCTTCGCCCACTTTCACAATGCTGGCAGGTAAAGTTATGGAAGCAAGATTTGTACAGGCACCAAAAGCTTTTTGCCCGATTGTTTCTAATCCTTCTGCAATAGTTACTGAAGCAAGATTTTGACAATTATAGAAAGCATTGTCACCAATAGTTTTTACGCTTGATGGAATAGTTACAGAAATAATTGAAGAGCTGCCAAAAGCATTGCTGCCAATAGCTGTCACACTAGAAGCAATCTTTGCATTAAGAGCTCCACAGTCCTCAAAAGCACTGGAACCAATATTAGTAACACCATCTTCAATTACAATTTTCCAGATTTGGTTTTTGTAATTACTCCATGGTTGGTCTGTAGCGCTATTAAAATCTGGCATAGCTCCATTGCCAGAGATTGTCAGCGTACCCGCGTTGGTCAGCTTCCATGTAAGTCCTCCATTAAGAGTTCCACTATCAACTAGTTTATCTGCATTTGGATCATCTGGTGAGATATAGCCTTCTGGGTAACGAGTGATATAACTACTCGTGCTGCTCATCACCGTTTCTTTAGACATTGCACGTCCCCAATGGACTTTGCCATTATAATTTCCTTCGGCAACAACTATGCCTCCATCGCTTACCTGAAGTACTATTACAGTGTGTGAGTTATTGTCTACCCGCAGTATATCTCCTGATTTTATGTCAGTAAACTGAAATCCGTTATTTGCATACATTCTGGCTGGTAGGTCGCCAAAAGCTGTATCGCTAAGTACAAAAGCAAAGGCTACACAGCCTACGGCACTGATATTCTTTCCGTCAAGTTTACCACCTCTCCAAGAATATCCATTGCCTGAAAAAGGTATATCATTGGTCCAAGTAGTTCCCTCCGTATATCCATTCTGTTCTTTCAATGCAATCATGGCTTCATAGACTTGCGTTTGAGTAGGAATGTCACCATCAATAACATCCTCTTGTGGCAGAGATTCTTTCGCCGCATTAGCTGAAAATGCAGAGTGAAAACCAATGAATAACTGGAAAATCATACAAATAGAAACCATTGCTACGACAATTTTTTTGATTTTAACTTTCATAATTTCTTCTCCTTTCTTTTTTTCTTGAAAAATTATTAAATATTCCTTAATTACTATTATAATACTATAGTTTCCAAAAATATGCAATCAATAAAAACCCTTTTAGATTAGCTATAATTAGCTATAAATGGATTTTAAATAGTAACTATCGTTACTATTCACGGCTTTGCCGTTTCATAGTAACAAGTAGCGCTTTCAGCGCTGAGATGCACACAATTTGTGTAAAAAACACACAAATTGGCACTGTTAAACTCGTATTTTTGACAAAAAGCGGTCAAAAATCCTCGAATTTAATTGACTGTGAATAGTAACTAACTATCTTATAATTTAAAAAAAAGGAAAAAAAGTTCTTGCAACAAATGGAAGTTTATGATAGACTAACAGATGGACTTTATGAAAGGGGGTTATTGCTGTGAAAGTTAGATCTTCAGTAAAACCAATTTGCGATAAGTGTAAGGTCATCAAAAGAAAGGGAAAAATCAGAGTTATCTGTGAGAACCCTAGACACAAGCAGAGACAGGGCTTATTTGTAAGCTGTGCTGGTATTTGAAAGTAGAAGCGGGAGAGTTGATCGAGTACAAACGACCGGAACAAATGAAGGATAAAAATGTGTCTCATGGTGAGATTTGATTCCCGACAAGAATCGTGTCTCACCATGAGATTTATTTTTTAGTCCATAAAGGCCAGCTTGCCCACAACGGTAAAGCCGGAGGCGGAAAACTCGGTGATCACGATGTTATTCTGCCCGCTGGCACAGTGGCACACCAGCAGCTTCCCCGCCTCGTTCCGGCCCACCACCACGCCGATATGGGAGGCGTCCGGGTAGAGGGCAAAATCCCCCGGCTTGGCGTTGGCGGTCGATACCGCTGTCAAATTTCGGTTGACATACCAATGCCCGTCGCTGGGCAGGCCCACGTTTTTCAGCACCCAGTCCAGGAACCCGGAACAGTCCAGGCCGAAGGGCCGATAGGTGCCGCTGGTGTCGTTCCCCGGCGCGGTCACTTTCATCAATGTGCCCCAGCGGGGGTCCCAGCCGATGGCGCTGCTCTTGCCGCCCCAAAAGTAGTTGACCTTGCCCACCAGCTTACAAGCCGTTTCTACCACAGCCCGCCGTTCCGGGGAAAGATCGTCCGGCAAACGTTGGAGGACCTCTATCACCTTTTCGTCCGATATGCCCAGGTTCGCCAGCAGGCCGCCGATCACGTCCAGCTCGTCCAGCAGCTCCGTCAAGGTGCTGTTTTGGTCGGCGGAGAACGCATAGGCTGTGCGCATATCCTCCGCGCTCTTGGCGGTGATGGTGATGTGCAGTTTTTTCTCTGTCCACGCCTCGGTATCATCCGTGGCCGGGTGGTCGATGGTCTCCACGCTGGACGAAAGGGCGCACATATCCCAAAAGACGGCTTTCAGCCGCGCCACCCTGTCCGGGGTGAGGGCGGCCACGTCCACGCTGTCCGCTCCCATGGCGGTCTTGCAGGCGAACACCGCCGCCACCTCCCGCCAGTCCGGGGCCGCGCCCTGGATGTCGATGGCGCTGTAATCCCCGGTTTGCAGGGCGGCCAGCCTGTCGGACAGCTCCATATTGATCTGATTGACGGCGGCGTTCAGCGGCACCGCCCCAGGGGACGGCTCGTTGGCAAAGAGGATGCCGAAGGGGGACGCGATCACGGCGGCCACCAGGAAGATCACGCACATGGCGGCGGCCAGCGCGCCCCCGCCCACCAGGGCGGACAGGGCGCCGATCAGCTCCTTCACCGCCTTCACCGTGGCCTGGGCCGCCCGCTTGGACAGGTCGGCGGCGGCCTGGGCCGTCTGCCTGGATTTCTGGAGCATACCTCGTTGGGCCTCCCGCTGGGCCTTCCTCC
>CANOID010000062.1 GCA_947565985.1 uncultured Lachnoclostridium sp. | reverse complement strand
ATACATTCCCTATTATTAAAATGTAAAATATTAGAAAACTTTATAAAAATATAGAAAAAATCGTATAAGTAAGAAAGGAGGTAGTTACTGAATAACATTATAAAAGCTGGTAAGTATAAATCTTTTTAACTATGGTAAATCAATAGTTTAGTTACTTAAAACAACACTATTGATATGTACCGATACGTTAGTCGGGAATTTACGCCTTTGGAGTGTCATACCAAACGTGAGTAGATTATGGCTTGTCATTTCAAAAACGGACACGTTGAACAAGGAATGAAACATAAAGTTTATAAACTTTTATAAGTTTTCAGTAACGGAATAAATGAAAACTTCTGAATTTAATTATTATTTGCCATCAGAACTTATTGCTCAAGACCCTGTAGCACAAAGAGATTGTTCAAGGCTTATGGTGCTAGATAAAAAAACTGGCAAAAGACAACATAAAATTTTTCACGATATTATAGATTATCTTAACCATGGTGACTGCCTTGTTATAAATAATACAAAGGTTATTCCTGCTAGACTTATAGGAGAACGTGAGGGAACAGGTGGCAAAGTAGAGCTGCTTTTGCTTAAACGTATAGGAAAAGATATATGGGAAACACTTGTAAAACCCGGCAAAAAGGCAAGATATGGTTCAAAGCTTTTGTTTGGCAGCGGACTTTTAAAAGCAGAAGTTAAGGATATAATAGAAGATGGAAAACGTCTTGTACAATTTGAATATGATGGCATATTTGAAGAAATACTCGACAAACTTGGGCAGATGCCTCTTCCTCCATATATCACACACAAACTTGAAGACAAAACACGTTACCAAACAGTTTATGCCAAATATGAAGGTTCAGCAGCAGCACCAACTGCAGGGCTGCATTTTACAGAAGAACTTTTAAAAAAGATAGAAGAAAAGGGTATAAATATTGCCAAAGTTACATTACACGTAGGGCTTGGAACATTTAGACCAGTCCAAGCAGAATACATTGCAGACCACCATATGCACACCGAAGAGTATTATGTAAATGCTGAAGCAGCAGAGCTAATCAATGAAACTAAAAGAAATGGTGGAAGAGTTATATGTGTTGGCACTACAAGTTTAAGAACAGTTGAATCGGCTGTAGGAGATGATGGAACTATGCACTCAGGTGATGGAAGTACTAACATATTTATCTATCCGGGTTATCGCTTTAAAGTTGCTGATGCCCTTATTACCAATTTTCACTTGCCGGGTTCAACACTTCTTATGCTTGTATCAGCATTTGTTGGTAAAAACGAAATTATGGCAGCTTATGAAGAAGCTGTTGCACAAAAATATCGCTTTTTTTCATTTGGTGATGCAATGTTTATGGAGATACGAAAGCTTGTTTACAACACCGATGGTTCATACAACCAGAAATACTATACAGAACATGGAGAGCTTAAACTTCCATATAATGAATATTTACAAGAAGAATTAAAATCTTGAAAAGAGGTAGTGTAATGGACAAAAAAATGCTATTTGTATATAATCCTATGGCTGGCAAAGAGCAGATACGCAATAAATTATCAGAAATTATACAAATTTTTTGTGGGGCAGGTTATCAAATTACAATATTTGCTACACAAAGCACAGGTGATGCCATAAGAATAGTGTCAGAATATGGAATAGATTATGACTATGTTGTATGCTCAGGCGGTGATGGTACTATGAATGAAACAGCAGCGGGACTTATGAAACTGGAAAAACGTCCTATATGTGGTTATATACCTGCTGGCACTGTAAATGATTTTGCATCAAGCCTAAAAATTCCTAAAACAATGACAGATGCTGCCCACTTAATAATAAAGGGAAGTATATTTAAGTGCGATATGGGAAAGTTCAATGACAAATATTTTACATATGTGGCAGGATTTGGAGCATTTACTGAAGTCTCTTACCAGACACCTCAGGAATGGAAAAATGCATTAGGTAAAGCTGCATATTTTGTAGAAGCATTAAAGCATATATCTGATATAAAGCCACATCATATGGTTATCACGTGTGATGATGGCAATTCATACGAGGATACATTTATATTAGGGCTTGTAAGCAATTCAGTATCTGTGGCAGGGTATAAGGCATACAGTAAGAAAAATATTAAGATGGATGATGGCAAATTTGAAGCAATTTTTATACGCAACCCCAAAAATCCAATAGAAATTCAGCTAGTTATTAATTCGCTTCTTTCAAAACAGCTTGACGCAGAGCAGATTCTCTATTTAAGCAGCAGTATTATCAGTGTGTCAAGTGATGATGAAGTACAGTGGACACTTGATGGCGAAGATGGGGGAATTTATTGTAATGTAGAAATAGAAAACTTAAAACAGGCACTTCCAATAATATGTGATGAAAGTGCATATACAGAAGTTTCATGTAAATATACAAATATTTAAAAACGTTTAAGGAGGATATTATATGCCAATTAATTTATCAAAAGGACAGAAAGTCGATTTAACAAAAAGCAATCCAGGACTTAAAAGTATTATAGCTGGACTGGGATGGGATATCAATGCATTTGATTCAGGTTCAGACTTTGATTTAGATGCTTCTGCTTTTATGTGTGGTGCTAATGGAAAGTGCCTTACTGATAAAGAATTTATATTTTATGGCAATCAAGAACATACAAGCGGCGCTGTAAAATATATGGGTGATAACCTTACTGGTGAAGGTGATGGAGATGATGAACAGATTCACGTTGACTTGACAAAAATTCCTGACAATATAGAAAAAATCGCATTTACTGTTACAATATATGAATCAGAGGAAAGAAGACAGAACTTTGGACAAGTTTCTAATGCGTTTATTCGAATATTAGATGAATCCAGCGGCACGGAATTAATTAGATATGACTTAGGCGAAGATTTTTCTATTGAAACAGCTATAATTGTTGGCGAATTATATAAACATAACAGTGAATGGAAATTTAATGCTATTGGAAGTGGATTTCAAGGTGGACTAGCGGCACTTTGTAATTACTTTGGCATTGAAACAGCTTAAAGATGCGACTGTAGTTCTATAAAAATAAAGTGGTACATATACTTGATTTTATATGGTTTGTACCACTTTTAAGTTTATAAAATACCAGTCGTGTATCCACATACTTTTAAGTGTGTGGATACACGGCTGACAATAGAAACTCTGCTAAAAAGCAGGTAGTGCGTACTCCACATTACTGTTACCATAATGCTTTTCCGACATCAACTCGACAATGATATAAAGGCTTTTTCGGTGTACATCACAGGGCTTTATGGTCTGTGGTAGTTCACTGTTTTTCTGTCTGCCAAAAGCTTTTGTATCCTTTCAGTTGCATCCATTATATCATTAACACTTATGTCATGGTTTAGTGTATCAATAATAAGTGATATATAGCTGCTTAAATCAACACTATGGTAGTATTCTCTGCTTTTTATTTCTTCTGGACAATAACAGAGGTTGGTCGTGTATATTTGGTCAAATATATGCTGATTATATGCTTTATCAATTCTGCTAGTTCCACCCGAAAACAGGCCAAAAGTTGCACATATAATAATTTTTCTCACATTCATTTTTCTTAGTTCTTTTGCAGTTTCAAATGCTGTACGACCAGAGGCTATCATGTCATCAATAATTATTACATCTTTACCAGCAGCATCATTTCCTAAAAATTCAAATGAAGCTATAGGATGTTCACCATTGACAAACTTTGAGTAGTCACGCCTTTTATAAAACATACCCATTCCAACTTCTAAAAGATTTGCATAGTATACTGCTCTGCGTGTACCGCCTTCATCAGGACTTATTATCATAAGATGGTCTTTGTCTACTATCATATCTGGATTATTTTGAAGTAGTGTACTTATAAACTGGTATGAAGTAAAGAAATTATCAAAACCGTGAATTGGAATTGCATTCTGGACGCGGTTGTCGTGTGCGTCAAATGTTATAATTGTTTCAACACCCATTGCAATAAGTTCTTGAAGTGCCTGAGCACAGTCAAGGGATTCGTTGACAACACGAAGATGCTGGCGACCTTCATAAAGATAAGGCATAATTACTGTAATGCGTCTAGCTTGTCCACTGCACGCCATAATTACACGTTTAAGATCCATAAAGTAATCGTCTGGTGACATATGGGATTTACATCCACGCATAGTGTATGTAAGACTGTAATTTACAATATCAGCTATTATAAAAAGATCGGTTCCCCTTATTGGTCTATTTATAACAGCTTTTCCTTCACCAGTGCCAAATCTTGGACACTCAAATGGGACAAGATATGTGTCAGTATCATATCCTGACATTTTAAAGGTTGGTTTTTCTGCGTTTAAAAGAGCTTTTTTCCTACGTTCTACAATTGTTGCATCTATTTTTTTACCTATCTCAGTACAGTTTCCAATAGTTATAATTTTAAGAGGAGCAACTGGCATAGATTCATTAAATTTTTTGCTTGACATATCAACTTTCCTCCGCTCTATAGCTTGCTGCTATAGAAATAAATTACTTTCGTTATTATATCACGACAATTATTCTATTGCAAGAAAAACACCTTAATAGTAACCCTTGACATACAAAAGAGAGTGTCTTAATATTGAAAATGTGAAGATTTTTTGAAAG
Organism: uncultured Lachnoclostridium sp.; assembly: GCA_947565985.1. Classification (GTDB taxonomy): domain Bacteria; phylum Bacillota; class Clostridia; order Lachnospirales; family Lachnospiraceae; genus Butyribacter. Next base: position 11,835 of record CANOID010000062.1, on the reverse strand, counting down.
TCCTTTATTTTTTTGTGATTTTGTGGTATAAAGGAAAATGTTGTATTATAAGATTATTTATATTGGAGGAATGGATTTGAGAAAGTATAGTAAGTTTTTAGCATTATTATTATGCACTGCAATGGCTCTGCCATTTACAGGATGTGGCTTAAGCAGTTCTAGCAATTCTAGCAGCAATAGCAGCAGTCAAGATAGCAGTGAAAATTCAGCTACAAAAACAAAAGAGCCAGACAGTAATTCTGTTGATATTGAGAGTATCAAGTATTCTGACTATGTTGCTATAGGAGATTATTCAGTAATCAGCTTAGCTAAAGATGATATTGATAATAAGACAACTGAAACTATTACATCAAATATTAAACAGACAGGGGATTTTAATAAAGTCAAAAAAGGTACTGTAAAATCTGGGGATACAATTAATATTTACTATGTAGGCAAGGTGGATGGCAAAGAGTTTAATGGCGGCTCATGCACTAAAGAAAACCAACCAGATGGATATAACCTCAAGATAGGCTCCAATGCTTTTATTGATGGTTTTGAGGATGCACTTATTGGAAAAAAAGTTGGCAAGACCTATGATATAGATGTAACTTTTCCAGAGGAATATGGCAATAATACTGAACTTGAGGGCAAACCTGCCGTGTTTACGGTGACCATTAATTACAAGGTTGTCTATCCAGAGCTTTCCGATGGATTTGTAAAAAGCAATTTTAAAGACTTTGATTCTGACTACAAAAATACTGCTAAGGATTACAATAAGTATATACGCAATGATGTAACTGCTGATCTTGCAGTAAATTATATATGTAGTAATTCAACTGTAAATGATTATCCAGAAGCACTGCTGGAGGAAGTAAAGACGCAGTACAGAACACCTGTGACTTATTACCTTGAACAGAACAATGTAAGTCTTGATGACTATCTGGCATCACAGAACTGGACATCTGAGGATTTTGAAAACCAAATAGAGACAAGTGCAAAGAATGATTTAAATCAGAGGATGGTTATTAATGCGATAGCAGAAAAAGAAAATATTACAGTAAGCGAAGATGAGTTTAAGGAAGCTCTTGACAAGTATATTAAAGAGTTTAGTCTTTCAAGTCAGGAAGACCTTGATAAGTTATTTGACCAATATTATGGAACTACTTCAGAAAAGATTATAAATAACGAGATAGTATATAATAAAGTTAAGGAGTTTCTTTTAAATAATATTGAGGAAACAAGCAAATAAGGTACGCTTTGATAAAAAATAAGAAAGGCATGGTGATTAGTTGAGTAAACCAGTTGTTGCGGTTGTAGGCCGCCCTAATGTAGGCAAATCTACACTTTTTAATATGATTGCAGGCGAAAGGATATCTATTGTAAAAGACACACCTGGAGTGACCAGAGACCGCATTTATGCTGATGTATCATGGTTAAACTATTCATTTACAATAATGGATACAGGTGGTATTGAACCCATAACTAAAAACCAGATGCTAAAGGATATGAGAGAACAGGCTCTGATGGCGATAGAAATGGCAGATGTTGTAATGTTTGTCGTAGATGTAAAGCAGGGTGTTACCGATGCTGATTTCAGAGTGGCAGATATGCTTCGCAAAGCAAATAAAAAAATTGTGCTTGTTGTAAATAAGGTGGATAATTTTGACAAGTATATGCCTGATGTATACGAATTTTACAATTTGGGAATTGGAGACCCACATCCGGTTTCATCAACTGGAAAACTTGGCATTGGCGATATGCTTGACGAGGTGACAGCACTTTTTACATCTGGACAGGATGAAGAAGAGGACGAAAGACCACGTGTCGCCATTGTTGGTAAGCCAAATGTTGGAAAATCTTCTATTATAAATAAAATATTAGGTGAAAACAGAGTTATTGTTTCTGATGTTGCTGGCACAACAAGAGACGCTATAGACACATCTGTCACATGGCAGAACAGAGAGTATGTATTTATAGATACAGCAGGGCTTAGGCGTAAAAATAAGATAAAAGAAGAGATTGAAAGATACAGCATACTGCGTACAGTTTCTGCTGTAGAGCGTGCAAATGTTGTAGTGCTTGTAATAGATGCTATAGATGGTGTTACAGAACAGGATGCTAAAATTGCAGGTATTGCACATGAACGTGGTCGTGGCATGATAGTAGCAGTTAATAAATGGGATGCAATTGAAAAAGATAATGACTCAGTTAAAGAGTATACTAAAAAAATAAGAAATACTTTATCATTTATGCCATATGCGGAGATTATTTTTATATCTGCAAAGACAGGACAGCGTATACAAAAGCTTTTTGATAATCTAGAGGTTGTTATACAAAATCATTCGCTACGTATAGCTACAGGAGTACTTAATGAAATTCTTGCAGAAGCTGTAGCACTTCAGCAGCCGCCTTCAGACAGAGGTCGCCGACTTAAAATCTATTATATGACACAGGTAAGCGTTAAGCCACCAACGTTTGTAATATTTGTAAATGATAAAAAGCTTATGCATTTTTCATATACTAGATATATTGAAAATAAAATAAGAGAAGCTTTTGGATTTACAGGAACACCATTAAGATTTATTGTTAGGGAGAAAAAGGATAATTAAAAAGCTTGTATGGGGGAAAGCAATTATGGCATGGAATTTATTGTGTTTGGTGATAGGATATTTTTGCGGATGTATTTCAAGTGCTTATATTGTTGGACAGTTTTACCATGTTGATATACGAAACAGTGGCAGTGGCAACGCTGGAACTACCAATGTACTACGTACACTTGGAAAGCTTCCAGCACTACTGACATTCTTGGGAGATGTCCTAAAAGCTGCTATACCTGTATTTATAACAAGATTATTTATTGGTACACCTGAAAATTGGTATCTGTTATGTCTTTATATAGGTCTTGGAGTGGTGCTTGGTCATAATTATCCATTTTATCTTAAATTTAAAGGTGGTAAAGGAATAGCAGTTACTTCAGCTGTGGTAATGTCAACATCACACCCCATAATTATTATCGTTGGGTTGTTAATATTTGTGGTTATTGTTGCGGTTTCAAGGTATGTTTCACTCGGCTCTCTTTTCGTTGCATGGTATATTCCTGCTAATACTATTTTTTTTTACAGAGATAATACACATTTTATACACATGATAATTATAAGTCTGTTTTTTACAGTGCTTGCATATTACCAGCACAGGCAAAATATTGTAAGGCTTTTGCATGGCAATGAAAATAAACTTTGGAGCAAAAAGGAGGATAAACATGAGTAAGGTAAGTTTTTTAGGAGCAGGCAGTTGGGGCACTGCACTTGCAGTGATGCTTGCCAGACATAGTCACGATGTGACTCTATGGTCTGCTGTTGAATCAGAAGTTAAAATGTTAAAAGAAAACAGAGAGCATAAGGACAGGCTTCCAGGAGTAAAGCTTCCTGAAACAGTTATTATTACTGATAATTTAGAAAGTGCGTGTCAAGGAGCAGACCTTATAGTATTTTCAGTTGCATCCCCTTATGTAAGGGTAACAGCTAAAAAGGCTTCTGCATATATATCAAAGGGACAGCATATTGTAAATGTTGCTAAGGGTATTGAAGAAGACAGCCTTAAAACATTAAAAGAGATAATATGTGAGGAAATACCTGATATAGATGTAAGTGTGCTTTCGGGACCAAGCCATGCAGAAGAAGTTTCTGTTGGTATGCCTACTACAGTTGTAGTTGGTTCTGAAAATGAAGATTCTGCTGCCTTTATACAGGAAATATTTATGAATGATGTATTTCGTGTTTATATAAGTCCTGATATAACAGGGATTGAGCTTGGTGGTTCTATTAAGAATGTTATAGCTCTTGCAGCAGGTGTAAGTGATGGACTTGGTTTTGGGGACAACACTAAGGCAGCACTTATTACAAGAGGTATCGCAGAAATTGCACGTCTAGGTATTGCTATGGGAGGCAGGATTGAGACCTTCGCAGGGCTTTCTGGAATTGGAGATTTAATTGTAACATGTACAAGTAATCACAGTCGTAATCATAATGCAGGTTATCTTATAGGAAAAGGAAAATCTGTACAAGAGGCAATGAAAGAGGTAAATCAAGTTGTTGAGGGAGTTTATTCAGCAAAAGCAGCATATAAGCTTGCAAAGAAATACAATGTGTCGATGCCTATAGTTGAACAGATAAATAAAGTGCTTTTTGAAGGCATATCTGCAACAGAAGCAATTAAAAACCTTTTAACTAGGGAAAAGTGTAATGAATACCCTGGCATGGATTGGACTGTAAATAGCAATAAATAAACATTAAATGGTGATATAATGCATATCCTATATCAGATATTACAAGATAAAGGGGATATTAATCATGCATTATGAAAATGCCAGATACCAGTATGATGAAACTTCTGTAAAGTCACGGTCAGAAAAAATTTCAGAAGCAAAAAGGGCATTTGGGCAACCTTACCAGTCTTTTCGAGACGAAGAGATAACTGTCACCGATGAAAAAAGGCATCCGTTTGGTTTACTTAGGCTTATGGCAGCAGGGATGCTTTTTTTAATCTTAGGAATTGCCCTTTACAACAATTTTTCCTACAATGGATTTGATAAGGACTATGTAATAGAGCATCTTAACAAAAGTGAATATTGGGACAGCATTGTAAAAGGTGCAGGTGATGTGGCAGACAAGATTGTAGGATGGTATAATTCACTGGAGGACTGATAATGAGAAAGTTAGCATTAAGCGATGAGATACTTTTATCTGTAGAAAAGCCAGCAAGATATATTGGTGGTGAAATAAATATGGTTGTTAAAAACCCAGCAGATGTGGCAATCCGTTTTTGTATGTGTTTTCCTGACGTATATGAAATTGGTATGTCACATCTTGGAATACAGATACTTTATGATATGTTTAACCAGCGTGATGACATATATTGTGAACGAGTGTACTCTCCGTGGCCTGACCTTGATAGGATAATGCGGCGTGAAAATATTCCACTTTTTGCACTGGAAAGCCAGCAGCCAATTAAGGACTTTGATTTCTTAGGCATTACACTGCAGTATGAGATGTGTTACACAAATGTTTTACAAGTTCTTGATTTATCAGGTATCACGCTTAATGCGGCTGATAGAACAAAAGATGAACCATTTGTAATAGGTGGTGGACCATGTGCATATAATCCTGAACCTATAGCAGATTTTTTTGATTTGTTTTATATAGGTGAAGGTGAAACTGTATACTATGAGCTTATGGACAGATATAAGGAATGGAAAGCATCTGGGCAAGACAGGCTTAGTTTTCTTAAAACTGCTGCCCAGATTCATGGAATATATGTTCCGCAGTTTTATAAGGTTTTATATAATAAAGATGGCACTTTGGCAGAGTTCAAGCCAGTGATTTCTGTAGCACCAGTTACTGTTATAAAACAGGTGGAAACTAAGATGTCAGAAACGTATTATCCTAAAAAGCCGCTTGTGCCTTATATTAAAGTTACTCAGGACAGAGTCGTGCTTGAGATACAGCGAGGATGTATAAGGGGATGCAGGTTTTGTCAGGCAGGCATGATTTATCGACCTATAAGACCTAGAAGTTTAGATTTTCTTAAAAAATATGCTAAAACTATGCTTGAAGCTACTGGGCATAATGAGATTACATTAAGTTCACTTAGTTCAAGCGACTATAAGGAACTGCCTGAGCTCGTGTACTGGTTGATTGATAAGTTTCATGACAAAAATATAAATATCGCACTTCCTTCACTGCGCATTGATGCATTTGCACTTGATGTTATGTCAAAAGTACAAGATGTGCGAAAAAGCAGTCTTACATTTGCACCGGAAGCTGGTACACAGCGCATGAGAAATGTTATTAATAAAGGGCTAACAGAAGAAGAGATATTAAATGGTGCAATGGACGCTTTTAGAGGTGGTTGGAACAGAGTCAAACTTTATTTTATGCTTGGACTGCCAAGCGAAACATATGACGATATAGAAGGAATAGCAATTCTTTCAGATAAAATTGCAAGAAAGTATTATACTATTCCAAAGGAAGAAAGGAACGGAAAGGTTAGTATTGTCACCAGCACATCTATATTTGTGCCAAAACCTTTTACACCATTCCAGTGGGCTTCTATGAATACCAAAGAAGAAGCTGCCCAAAAACGTGATTTCCTTTTATCTAAAGTGAGGGAACAGTTAAATGCAAAAAGCATAAAATATAATTGTCATGATGCGGATGTTTCAGAACTTGAAGGCGTATTTGCAAGAGGTGATAGAAAGCTTTGCAATGTTATCAGACAAGCTTATGAAAGCGGCTGTATGTATGATGCATGGACAGAATACTTTGACTATGAAAAGTGGCTTAAGGCATTTAAAGATAATAATATTGATACAGCGTTTTACACCAAAAGAGAGAGGGCAGAGGATGAATTATTTCCTTGGGACTTTATTGATATAGGTGTTACGAAAAAATTTATGTTTAATGAATATCTTAATTCAAAGGCAGAAATTGTAACACCTAACTGCCGTGAAAAATGTGCAGGATGCGGTGCGGCTAAATTCAACTGTGGTGTCTGTATAGAAAATAGAAGTTAAGGATGGTTTTAACTAAATATGAAAGCAAGAATTAAATTTTCAAAAACAGGTTCAATGCGTTTTATTGGTCATCTTGATGTAATGAGGTATTTCCAGAAAGCTTTTTTAAGAGCCAGTATAAAGATGAGTTATAGCCAAGGTTTTTCACCACATCCAATTATGTCATTTACATCACCCCTTGGCATAGGACTTAGTAGTGACGCAGAGTATATGGATATTATGCTTGAGGAGTCTAACTCTGCAGATATTATGATTAACCGAATCAATGCTGTTATGAATGATGAAATACAAGTCAAAGACTTTTCATTTATAAAAGACTCTGCAAAACCTTCAATGTCTGCACTTTCAGCGTGTGACTATCTTATTGCAGCAAAACCAGAAGGTAGTGGTAAGCTTTTGGATAAAAAATTTATTAAAAAACACCTTGATGAATTTATAATGCAAGATAAAATAGAGATTCTTAAGAAAACCAAAAAGTCTGAGAAAATTATAGATATACGCAAAAATATTTATCATATATCAGATAATATTGTGGATTTTGAAAAAATGACAGGACAGAATTATGGAAAACTTTGTATTAATCAAGAATGTCTGCCTATACTGTACTGCACACTTACAGCAGGCAGTGTAATTAATATTAAACCAGAGCTTGTACTTGAAGCATTTTGTAATTATTCTGGCATAGCATATAATTTATTTTCGTATCAAATTCACAGGCTTGAGATGTATGCAGATTTAAATGGTGAGTTGGTTACGATGGCGAATTATAATGTTATAAGTGAACTTGGAGGTTTATAAATAGTATGTCTGATGAACTGATAATTACAAAGGTGTGTGGTAAAATTCTCACTGTAAAAATAGAAAATTCACGTATTGTACAAATACAGGCAGAAAGCGGTGAAGATGAGCCAGTTCATGGCAATATTTATATTGGCAAGGTTAAAAATATTGTTAAAAATATTAATGCTGCATTTGTTGAGTTTAAAAAAGGACAAATGGGTTATCTTTCACTTGATATAAAACAGTGTCCCATACATACTGATGGAGCACATTATATCGAAGGGCGTGTTCTTATAGGGGATGAAATAATTGTACAGATTGAAAAAGAAGCCATAAAATCAAAACCGCCTACACTTACTGGCTGTGTAAATCTTCCTGGAAAATATGTTGTGCTTACAGCACAAAGCGGCAGACAAAGCATTTCATCCAAAATATATGATAAAGATACAAGACAACGACTTACAGAACTTCTTGATAGGTATACTACAAAAGATTATGGCTTTATAGCAAGGACAAACAGTGCAAGTGCAGATATAGAAGATATTATAAGTGAAATAGAAGCACTTATAAAAAAATATAAAGAAATTGTAGATTATGGAAAACACAGGGTGGTATTTTCATGTCTTTATAATGCGCCACAGGGGTATTTAAAAAGCATTATAGATTCGTATGATAATAAGCTTGAAAGAATTATAACTGATGACACTGTAATATACAATAATATAAAAACATTTCTTGAAGAAAGAAAAAGTAAGCTTATTCAAAAACTTTCGCTATGGGACTCAAACTATGGAAAACTTGATGTTGTTTATAACATTTCCAGAACAGCACAACATGCACTTATACCAAAAGTGTGGCTTAAAAGTGGTGCATATATTATTATACAGCCCACAGAAGCTCTTGTCGCAATTGATGTAAATACGGGAAAAGCTATTTCAAAGAAAAAAGATGTGCAAAAAACTTTTATTAAGGTAAATATAGAAGCTGCAAAAGAGATAGCAGTCCAATTAAGGCTTAGAAATTTATCTGGTATAATACTTATTGATTTTATAGATATGGACAGTGAAGAAAACAACAAACAGCTTATGGAATTTTTAAAACATGAATTAGCAAAGGACAATGTACAGACAAAACTTGTGGACATGACTAAGCTAGGACTTGTGGAAGTGACAAGAAAAAAGGTCAAAAGACCACTTTATATGCAGGGATTGACTTTTGAATAATATTTGATGGAGGGAAAAATGGAATTTTATATACCAACTAAAGTTTACCATGAAGATGGTGCAGTATTAAATCATAGTGCAGAAATTGCTTCACTTGGCAGAAAGGCATTTATAGTAACAGGTAAATCATCTGCCGTTAAAACAGGAGCTCTTGATGATGTGATTAAAGCACTTGAAAGTAATGATACAGATTATATATTGTATGATAAAATAGAAGAAAATCCATCTGTTGAAGCTATAATGGAAGCAACAGATACAGGCAGAGGTCATGGGGCTGATTTTGTTATTGGAATAGGCGGTGGTTCACCTATGGATGCAGCAAAAGCCATTGCACTTATGGTACAAAATAGAGATACCGCAGAAGAGGTACTATACAAAGAGCTAAAGATTAAAGCACTGCCTGTTGCAGAAGTTCCTACTACGTGTGGAACAGGCTCTGAAGTGACTCCATATGCAATACTTACACGCAATGATAAAAAGACAAAACAGAGTATCAAACATAGAATTTATCCTTCAGTTGCCTGTATTGATGCAAAATATCTTAAATATGCTCCTGTATCTGTAATAAGAAACACTGCTATTGATGCATTGTGCCATCTGATTGAAAGCTATTTTAATAAAAAGTCCACAGAATACACCAAGATGCTTTGTAAATATGGTTTTAGAACGTGGGCAAAAAATCGTGTAGCTCTTTTTGACGGCAAGGACTTTACATATGAAAACTACAACCAACTTCTCTTTGCATCTACCCTTGCTGGTATGGCAATATCACATACAGGGACATCCATTCCACATGGACTTAGCTATTATTTAACATATAATAAAAATATTCCACATGGAAAGGCTGTTGGCATTTTCCTGCCAGGATATCTTAATTTCATGAAAAAAAGCCTTGCATCAGACTACAATAGTGTAATCTCAGATATAGGTTTTGATGATTTAGAAGAATTTAAGTTATTTATAAAATGTTGTGTTGGAGAATTTTGCATTACTGATAAAGATATTTGTGAAATGGTACAAGAGATGCTTGCTAACCCAGTTAAACTTTCATCAGTGCCATATGATATAGGAGAAAAAGAGCTTAGAGATATTATTGAATATATTAGATAGTATTTTTGTAGAAAGGTTTGGTTATTATATTATGTTCCGATTGTGGGCTATAGAATTTAAAAATAACAAGCAAGTTAAGGATATAACAATAAGTGATATGACAGAAGATAAGAACCGAACTAAAAAAATTTTTGATGCTTTAGATGAGGCTTGCTATGCATTTGATTTAAGCAGACCTGTATGGTTTGAGAAAAATATTAGCGAATTTAAACGTGCCAGTAAGACAAGGTTTTATAAGGATAATTTTATTGATTCTATTGCATTTGATTTTCTTGAAATACAGGTGATAGAAGAGGACTAGTAACAAAAATAATACAGATATTACAACAAATGTGCTATGCATCCCACTCCTTTAGGTGTGGGATGCATAGCACATTTGTGAAATAAATATATATAAAATGCTTGATATCATATGTCGAAGATATTATTCTATACATATGATATGAGTATCAGTGGTGTAATTAATAATTTTATCTGATATGTTGGCAGAATTGTATAACTTTATATATTCTTTTGCCGACATTTCTTCAATGTAATTTCTTTCAAAGTGTTTTATAACTCCCTTCTTTTCAAGTATATCTGCTGCTTTATTGTATGCTACTGCTGCTTCTTCAATTGTATTATAGTGTCCAACTGTAAAATTCCCATTAATGTGTATACGTGTAACATAACACACTTTTCCCCTATTTTTTTCAATAGTCACACCTTGATAAGGGTTTAATATCTTTATATTTTGATATCTGAAATCTCTGTTATTGCCATTGACAAAACAAAAATCTACACCCGGTCTTGCAAAGTTACGTATACCATAACGCGATGCAATATTTATCTGCATACCATATTCTGTTACAAAAAGATGGTTTCCACGTCTCATAATTGTATGTTCTGAGTAATAAAAAAGGTCGTCAGCATCAAAAATAAGTATATCCTGTTCAGAGATATAATAATTAAAATAATTCTTTTTTAAATAGATAGGAGTTTTAATATAAATGCCATTATTCTTAAAATTATTAAGGACAATCCATTTATTAAAAGAAAGCGATGGGCAATTTATATCAAAATAGTCATCAGGGGTATAGGCTTTTTCATTATTTATAATATCTGAAGCATCAAGATACGCCTTGTGTGCCTGTTCTTCACTGTCAAAACTTCCAAGGCTTATATGTTTTGAATGAAATGTAATAGAAGCTCGATAGTAGACACTTCCATCTTTTCTTGCTGATTTAAATACACCGGGTAGCATTTTTATATATTTCCTCCATATAATCAAGTTATTTTTTGTTAAGTATACACAAATTTGTAAATAAAGTGAATAAAAATTAAAAAAATTCATATAATTTGTAATAGTTTTGTAACAAAAATTAATCTTATGTAACATTTTAAGCTACAGACTTGCTATTCGCAATAAAGTCAGAGCTAGTAAAGCTGGCTATGCAGAAATGAGGTAATTTATGAGAAAAGTGACAAAAGGAGCATTAGCAGCAGTGACAGTAGTAAGTGCAACATTTGTACCGGCTGTTAGCAATGCCGCAGTTGCAATGGCACCTGCGGCGGTAAACGATGCTTCTTCGCAAAGAGTAGTTATAGTTCAGCCACAGAGCTACGTTGTAGAAAATATTGGCAATTATGACAGAATTGAAAGGCTGAGTAATAACCATGAGAAAAGAGCACAGATACAAGAAGCCGCACGTATTAAGAGAAGTTGTGGAGTATCTGTATCAACTTCGGACAGGGTTATTCTAGAAAGGATTGTAGAAGCCGAAGCTGGTGGTGAAGACCATAAAGGAAAAGTGCTTGTAGCCAATGTTGTTTTAAACAGAGTAAAAAGTAAATCATTTCCTTCTACTGTTGAAGAAGTGGTTTTTGCACACAATGGTTCCACTTATCAGTTTTCACCTATATATGATGGAAGATATTATACCGTGGATGTATCTAAAGAAACCAAAAAAGCTGTAGAAGATGCTTTAAATGGAAATGACCCTTCACAGGGGGCACTATATTTTATGGAAAGAGCATATGCTGACCCTGATAATGCATCATGGTTTGACAGATGCCTTACTAGGTTATTTGGGTATCGCTGCCATGAATTTTATAAATAAAAATATTAAAAGTTTCTAAACACTGACTTAAATATTTATATGTCAGTTCTTAATAAAAAGCGTATTTAAA
>CANOID010000061.1 GCA_947565985.1 uncultured Lachnoclostridium sp. | reverse complement strand
AAGGAATGAAACATAAAAGTTTTATTTATAACTTTTTATAAGTTTTCAGTAACGGATGCAGATATTATGAGCGATATAAATAAAATAGAGGTTAACGATGAAGTAACACTGAATGAAACAGAAGAAAAACAGAAGGATATTGTAGAACTTAAAGAAGAGATTACACCAGTTTTTAAAGCATCAGAAACAAAAAAAACTGCTGCCATAACACATAAACTGTATATTCAATATAACGATTTAGAGTTTAGTGATGAGCTTATGTTTGAAGCGGCAGTAAATGCATATTGTAATGAATTTAACGAAGATAAATCTTCTGTTGAAACTGTAAACTTATATGTTAAGCCACAGGAAGGCAAAGCGTACTACGTAATAAATGACGATGCAAAAAAATCAGGATCTATTGACTTATAATATGGATATAGTAAAAATAACAAAATTTGTAGTGAAGTCCTATAATGGGGCTTCATTACTTTATGCAGAAGAGGTAATTAATGTTTCATAAGATATTGGAACTATACTTAAAATATAAAGAGATTATTTTATATTTAATATTTGGTGGGCTTACTACACTGATAAATATAATTGCCTATACAGTATGTGCATATGTTTTTTATATGGATACTGTAGAAAGCACTTCGGCAGCATGGATAATAAGTGTAATTTTTGCCTATGTTACTAATAAAATATTTGTTTTTGAAAGCAGGACAAGTACGCTTGTTATGCTTGTTAAAGAGTGCATTTCATTTTTGGGATGCAGACTTGCTACTGGAGTTATGGACGTTTTTATAATGTACTTAGCAGTTGATATAATGCATTTTAATGATATAATTATGAAAATTCTTTCAAACGTACTTGTTATTGTATTAAATTATGTATTTAGCAAACTATTTATATTTGCAAGAAAAGAGGAATGACATGAAATATGATTATTTAGTGGTTGGAGCAGGACTGTTTGGGGCTGTTTTTGCACATGAGGCTGCAAATTCAGGAAAAAAATGTCTTGTAATTGATAAAAGACCTCATATTGCAGGAAATGTGTATACAGAGGATGTGGACGGAATTAAAGTGCATAAATATGGAGCACATATTTTTCATACATCGAACAAGCAGGTGTGGGAGTATATAAACCGTTTTGCGGATTTTAATAATTATATTAATTCGCCTGTCGCTATATACAATGATGAATTGTATAATTTACCGTTTAATATGAATACATTTAGTAAGATGTGGGGTATTAAAACACCAACTGAGGCAAAAAAAATTATTGAGGAACAAATTAGCAGTTTAAATATTGACGAACCTGCTAATCTTGAAGAACAGGCATTAAAGCTTGCTGGACGTGATGTATATGAAAAACTGGTTAAGGGATATACACAGAAACAGTGGGGTCGCGATTGTAAAGATTTGCCAGCGTTTATTATAAAAAGGCTTCCTCTTAGATTTACTTATGACAACAACTATTTTAATGATAGATACCAAGGAATTCCAGCAGGAGGGTATACAGCGATTGTAGAAAAAATGCTTAAAGATGTTGAAGTTCGCCTGTCAACAGATTATTTTGATGTAAAAGACAGTATAGATGCCGATAAAATTATTTACACTGGAATGATTGATGAGTTTTATGGTTATAAACTTGGTGTGCTTGAATACCGCTCAGTGCGTTTTGAGACAGAAAGATTGGACTGTGACAACTATCAGGGAAATGCTGTTGTCAATTATACGTCAGCAGATGTGCCATACACACGTATTATTGAACATAAGCATTTTGACTTTGGAGTGCAGCCTTTTACTATTATAAGCAAAGAATATTCATCAGAGTGGAAAAAGGGAAGTGAGCCATATTACCCAATAAATAATGAAAAAAATAATTCCCTTTATGAACAGTATAAAAAGTTATCAGAAGATGAGCAAAAAGTTGTATTTGGTGGAAGGCTTGGACAGTATAAATATTATGATATGGATAAAGTAATTGCTGCTGCCTTAGATTTATGTAAGACAGAAAATCTTATATAGTATTACACTCTAGATAAATAAAACAAGCTGCAGTCTATGTTGTTAGACTGCAGTTGTATTTTGTATCTTTATTTTCCCTTATGAGATTATTTCGCGATTTTTGTACATTTTATCATAATAATTTTGGTAGTCGCCACTGATAATATTTTCCCACCAGTTCTTGTTGTCAAGATACCACTGTATAGTTTGTTTAATTCCCTCGTTAAATGTTGTTTCAGGAAGCCATCCAAGTTCATTGTAGATTTTTGAAGGGTCTATTGCATAACGTCTGTCATGTCCCGGTCTGTCAGTTACATAGCTTATAAATTCTTCTGCTTTTCCCAGTCCTGCTAAAACTGTTTTTACAACTTCAAGATTGGTTTTTTCATTGTGTCCACCTATATTGTATATTTCGCCTTCTGTGCCTTTGCGTATTATAAGGTCAATAGCAATACAGTGGTCCTTTACATAAAGCCAGTCGCGCACATTTTCGCCAGTACCATATACAGGTACTTTTTTGCCATTAAGTACATTGGCAATAGCAAGAGGAATAAACTTCTCCGGAAAATGGTAAGGACCGTAGTTATTTGAACATCTTGAAATTGTACATGGAAGTTTATAAGTGCGTGAATAGGCCTGTACAAGCAGGTCTGCTGATGCCTTGGAAGCAGAATAAGGGCTACTTGTATGAAGTGGTGTTGTTTCTGTAAAAAATAGGTCAGGTCTGTCAAGCGGGAGGTCTCCATATACCTCATCTGTAGATACTTGATGGTAGCGTTTTATTCCAAATTGGCGGCACGCATCAAGCATAACGCTTGTTCCAATTATATTAGTGCGTAAAAAAATTTCAGGCTCGCTTATAGAACGGTCAACATGACTTTCAGCAGCAAAGTTGACTACTATATCAGGTTTTTCATTTTCAAAAATCTGGTATATAGCTTCCCTGTCCGCTATATCTGCCTTAAAGAATTTAAAATTTGGCATTTTCATTATAGGTGCAAGCGTTTCCATATTGCCAGCATATGTGAGCTTATCAATACATAATATAGTGTCCTCTGGATATTTCTTTGTCATATAGTGACAGAAATTGCCGCCGATAAATCCGGCTCCACCTGTTACAATTATATTCATAATTTAACCTCCATTGATTTTTATTTAGTATTTTATTTTGCCATCGGCAACTTGTTTTAAATGTCTGCCATATGCTGACTTTCCATAAAGTTCTGCCGATTCTATAAGTTTTTCTTTTGATATCCAGCCATTTTTAAATGCAATTTCCTCTACAGCTGATATTTTTATACCCTGCCGATTTTCTATAACCTTTACAAATTCAGTGGCTTCTGAAAGTGCATCAACTGTACCAGTATCAAGCCATGCGTAACCACGACCTAATGTTATTACATTAAGTGAACTTTCTTCAAGATACATTTTGTTAAGGTCAGTAATTTCCAACTCACCGCGTGCAGAAGGCTTTACTTTCTTTGCCATTTCAACGACTCTATTATCATAAAAATACAGTCCAGTTACACAGTAATTTGATTTTGGATGTTTAGGTTTTTCTTCTATAGAAACAGCTTTTCCATCTTTGTCAAATTCAACTATACCAAACCTTTCAGGGTCGTCAACATAGTAGCCAAATATTGTAGCACCATTCTCTTGTGCAGCAGCATTGCGAAGATGACTTCCAAGACCACTTCCATAGAAAATATTGTCACCAAGTACCATTGCACATGCATCCCCATTTATAAAATCTTCCCCTATAATAAAGGCTTGGGCAAGTCCATCAGGCGAAGGCTGTATTTTATATTCGAGGTGTATGCCAAAGCTACTTCCATCGCCTAAAAGACGTTCAAAGTTACCTATGTCAACAGGAGTAGATATTATCAGGATATCACGTATTCCCGCAAGCATAAGCGTTGACAGTGGATAGTAAATCATTGGTTTATCATAAACTGGCAATAGTTGCTTTGATGTAACCATTGTGAGCGGGTACAGTCTTGTACCAGAACCACCAGCAAGTATTATTCCTTTCATAGAAATTTCCTCCAATTTTTATATAATCATGCATAATAGTATAACACACAACATCAATTTTTACTAGTTAATCTAACTTTCTGATAAATACGTGGATTTGACTAAAAGTTTTACTTGAATTACTTTTGTATGAAGGTTATAATATATATAACAAACAGCAAAGGAGTGGTTCGTATGCAGTACATTATTAGTGGCAAAAATATTGATGTTACAGAGGGGCTTAGGTCTGCAGTTATTGAAAAAATTGGCAAGCTTGAAAGGTACTTTGTTCCTGAGACAGAAGTACATGCTACACTCAGTGTAGAGAAGGAAAGACAGAAAATCGAGATTACAATACCTATGAAAGGAAATATAATAAGAGCAGAGCAGGTTAGCGATGATATGTATGTCTCTATAGATTTAGTGGAAGAGATTATCGAGCGTCAGCTACGTAAGTATAAGAATAAAATAATTGACCAGCAGCAATCGGCAGTTGGTCTTAGTAGGGCTTTTGCGGAGGAAGAGATAGAGGACGAAGAGGAGATTAAGATTATACGCTCTAAGAGATTTGCAATGAAACCTATGGACCCAGAAGAAGCATGCATCCAGATGGAATTACTTGGACACAGTTTTTATGTTTTCCGTAATGCATCAACAGATGAGGTAAATGTGGTTTACAAAAGAAAGGGAAACACATTTGGGCTTATAGAGCCGGAATTTTGATGCTTCAATAGCATTAGTGTTAAAAATTAGTTATAAAAAATAAACATATGGACAGGCTATAGGGAGTTACTTATGATTCTTTATAGCCTTTTTATAGTATTTTTGAAATTATGAGTTGATTACGAAAAGATTTAATGATATACTTTAGAATGGTTTGTTTTATTATTACTTTTAATTGAGATTGTTATAGGAGTGAAATTCATGGGTTTAATTAGTAAGATATTTGGAACACATAGTCAACATGAAGTAAAACGCATAATACCATTAGTTGACAAAATAGAAGCTCTTGCTCCAGAATTTGAGAAGCTGAGTGATGAAGAACTAAAGGCAAAAACAACTGAATTTAAAGAAAGGCTTGCTAATGGCGAGACACTTGATGACTTGCTACCTGAGGCATATGCTACTGTAAGGGAGGCAGCTACACGTGTATTAGGTATGCGCCACTATCGTGTGCAGCTTATTGGTGGTGTTATATTACATCAGGGACGTATTACAGAGATGCGTACTGGTGAAGGTAAGACTCTTGTATCAACTCTTCCTGCATATCTTAATGCCCTTGAAGGTAAGGGTGTACACATTGTCACTGTTAATGATTATCTGGCAAAACGTGATGCCGAGTGGATGGGACAAGTTCATGAATTTCTAGGGCTTACAGTTGGCGTAATACTAAATGATTTAGACAGTGATGAAAGAAGAAATGCATATAATTGTGATATCACATATGCAACCAATAATGAATTAGGTTTCGACTATTTGCGTGACAATATGGTTGTTTATAAGGAAGACCTTGTACAGCGTACACTTAATTACGCAATTATAGATGAGGTTGACTCTGTGCTTATAGATGAAGCACGTACACCTCTTATTATTTCAGGTCAGAGTGGCAAATCTACAAAGCTTTACGAAGCCTGCGATATATTTGTAAAACAGCTTGAAAAAGGTACTGCAAAAGAGCTTTCAAAAATAGATATACTTATGAATGAGACTGAAGAAGAAACAGGTGATTATGTTGTTGATGAAAAGGATAAGAACGTAAACCTTACTGCTGAAGGTGTAAGAAAGGCAGAAAGATTCTTTCAGGTTAAAAACCTTGCTGACCCTGACAACCTTGAGTTGCAGCACAACATAAACCTTGCACTCAGGGCACATTCGCTTATGTTTAGGGATAAGGATTATGTTGTAAATGATGATGAGGTTCTTATTGTAGATGAATTTACTGGACGTATAATGCCGGGAAGAAGATTTTCAGATGGTTTGCATCAAGCTATTGAGGCAAAAGAACACGTAAAAGTTAAGAGAGAGAGCAAGACGCTTGCAACTATAACTTTCCAGAATTTCTTTAACAAGTATAACAAGAAATCTGGCATGACAGGCACAGCTATTACGGAGGAAAAGGAATTTCGTGATATATATGCAATGGATGTTGTGGAAGTACCTACCAACCTGCCTGTAGTACGTGTGGATTATGATGATGCTGTATACAAGACACAGGAAGAAAAATTTAATGCTGTTATAGCCGATATTGAAGAAGCACATAAAAAGGGTCAGCCTGTGCTTGTTGGCACTATTAATATTGATACGTCAGAATTCTTAAGTGATAAATTAAAAAAGAAAGGCATACAACACAAAGTATTAAATGCCAAGTTCCATGAATTAGAAGCAGAGATAATAGCCGATGCAGGTCAGGAAGGTGCAGTTACTATTGCCACTAACATGGCTGGTCGTGGTACTGATATTAAGCTTGGCGATGGTGTTAAAGAACTTGGTGGATTAAAGATAATCGGCACAGAAAGACATGAATCAAGGCGTATAGATAATCAGCTAAGAGGTCGTGCAGGTCGTCAGGGTGACCCCGGTGAGTCAAGGTTTTATATTTCACTTGAAGATAACCTTATGCGCCTGTTTGGTTCAGAAAAGCTTATGGGACTTTTTTCTGCAATGCCTGATGGCGAACAGCTTGAGCATAAAATGCTTTCAAGTGCTATTGAAAGTGCACAGAAAAAAATTGAGGGCAATAACTTTGGAATAAGAAAGAATTTGCTTGAATTTGACCGTGTAAATAATGAGCAGAGGGAAGTAATATATAAAGAGCGTCGTCAAGTTTTAGATGGTGACAATATGCGCGATACCATATACAAAATGATTACTGATGTGGTTGAGAAGTGTGTCAATTCTGTAATAAGTGATGATACTCCGGCTGAGGAATGGGATATACACGAATTAAACAATATTCTTATACCTATTATACCTATGCAGAAAATAAAGCTGACAGAAGACCAGATAAAGCACATGACTAAAGTAGAACTGGTGCAGCAGTTAAAAGAGGAAGCAGTAAAAGTATACGAAGCAAAAGAGGCTGAATTTACTGACCCTGAAGAAATACGTGAAGTTGAGAGAGTTATCCTTCTTAAAGTTATTGACAGGAAGTGGATGGACCATATAGACGATATGGATCAGTTACGTCAAGGTATAGGACTTCAAGCGTATGGACAGAGAGACCCAGTTGTAGAATACAAGTTTGCTGGATTTGATATGTTTGATGCTATGATTGATGCTATTGCAGAAGAAACTGTAAAAGTTTTGACACATATCCAGATAGAGCAGAAGGTTGAGCGTGAACAGGTTGCCAAGGTAACAGGAACAAATAAAGATGAAACAGTAAAATCCGCACCTAAAAAGAGGTCAGGAAAGAAAATCCAGCCAAATGACCCATGTCCATGTGGAAGTGGGAAAAAATATAAGATGTGCTGTGGTAAAAAGATTTAAGACTGATTACCAGTATTAGAATTGAGGTGAGCAAATGATAGAGTTTGATAATATAAAAATGGTACTGGCAAAATATGAAGAACCTATTAAAAATATGGCTGGTTCACTCGATTTAGATAATAAAAGGGACAGGGCAGAAGAACTAGATAAGACTATGGAAGAACCGGGTTTTTGGGACGACCCGGCTTCTTCTGCGTCAATAGTTCAGGAAAGCAGAAAAATTAAATCTGTTATTGAAAGGTATGAAAAACTCTGTAAAGACAGAGATGATATGATTGAGCTGATAGAGATATCAGAAGAAGAAAATGATGCCAGTACACTGCCTGATATTGAAGAAACATTAAAAAGTTTTGAGCAGGAGTTTGAAGATTTAAGGATAGAAACACTACTTAGTGGAGAATATGACAAAGATAATGCAATCCTTACATTACACGCTGGTGCAGGTGGTACAGAAAGTTGTGACTGGGCTAGTATGCTTTGCAGGATGTATCAGAGGTGGGCGGACAAGAAAGGCTATCAGGTTGAGATGCTTGATTTTCTTGATGGGGACGAAGCCGGTTATAAGTCAGTGACATTGCAGATAAATGGACTGAATGCATATGGCTATCTTAAATCAGAGCATGGAGTCCACAGGCTTGTGAGAATTTCACCATTTAATGCAGCAGGAAAGCGACAGACATCATTTGTTTCATGCGATGTTATGCCTGATATAGAAGAAGACCTTGACATTGAGATAGACGATGATGATATACGTATAGATACTTATAGGTCAAGCGGTGCTGGAGGACAGCATATTAATAAGACATCATCTGCAATACGTATTACACATTATCCAACAGGAATAGTTGTACAGTGTCAAAATGAGCGTTCACAGCATATGAATAAAGATAAAGCCATGCAGATGTTAAAGGCAAAACTTTATATACTAAAGCAGAAAGAACAGCTTGAGAAAGCAAGCGGCATAAGAGGAGAGGTTATGGACAATGGATGGGGAAGCCAGATACGTTCATACGTCTTACAGCCATATACTATGGTCAAAGACCACCGTACAAGCCATGAATCTAGCAATGTTTCAGGGGTTTTAGATGGTGATTTAGACGCATTTGTCAATGCCTATCTGGCATGGAACACAAATACACAGACTGCATAAGCAGGGAATGGAGGATGAAATGATTAACGTAAGTATATTAGGATATGGTACGATTGGTTCTGGTGTTTTTGAAATTTTAAATAAAAACAAGCAGATTATAACAAAAAGAAATAGTGGTGAAATACGCGTAAAGTCTGTACTTGATTTAAGAGATTTTCCGGGCGACCCTGTAGAAGATGTACTTGTACATGATTTTTCTGAAATAGAGAATGATGATGAAGTACAGATAGTTGTTGAAACTATGGGAGGTCTTCATCCGGCATATGATTTTGTAAAAGCGTGTCTTGAAAAGGGAAAAAGCGTGTGTACATCAAATAAAGCACTTGTTGCTGCATTTGGTCCTGAACTTTTAAGTATTGCAGAAGAAAAGAAATGCAATTTCTTATTTGAAGCAAGCGTTGGAGGTGGTATTCCAATTATACGTCCTCTTAAAACTTCGCTTGCTCCAGATGAAATTCTAGAGATATCAGGTATTTTAAATGGTACTACAAACTATATACTTACTGAAATGACAGAAAAGGGTGCAGATTTTGAAACTGTGCTTAAGGATGCACAGGACAAAGGTTATGCAGAAAAAGACCCTTCAGCCGATGTAGAAGGGCATGATACTTGCAGGAAGATTGCAATACTCACATCTCTTGCATATGGCAGCCAAGTGGATTTTGAAGATATATATACTGAGGGAATTACAAAAATTACAGAGCGTGATATAAACTATGCTAAAAAGCTTGGAGCTAAAATCAAGATAGTTGGCTTTAGTAAAAGGAATAAAGAACGGATAAGTGCAATGGTTGTTCCAAAACTTATAACATCAGAGCATCCACTTTATAGTGTAGATGGAGTATTTAATGCAATTCTTGTAAAAGGAAATATGACAGGAGATGTTATGTTCTATGGGCAGGGAGCCGGAAAACATGCCACAGCAAGTGCTGTAGTTTCAGATATTATGGAGGCTTCAAAACATATGGGTATAAATATAAAGACCATATGGGAGTCAGACAAATTAGAGCTTGTGCCATTTGAAGAAAGTGTGTCAAAATTTTTTGTAAGGTTTTCTGGTACAAGTGAAGAAAATACACCAAAGGCTGTAAAAGCATTTGGTGATGTTATGCCTGTAGAGGCAGGTTATAATGATGAATATGCATTTATTACAAAGGCTATAACTGAGAGTGCATTTAAAAAGGCAGCAAAAGAAGTGGGCAATATTATTAATAAAATCCGTATTGATGCTTAAGATTGGAGGATGACTATGAAGTATATTGTAGTTTTAGGAGACGGGATGGCAGATAAGCCAATTGAGGCTATAGGGAAAAAGACACCCCTTGAATATGCCAGCACGCCTATTATGGACAAACTTGCTCCAAAGTCAGAGATTGGACTTGCACATACTATTCCAGAGGGGATGAAACCTGGAAGTGACACAGCAAACCTTGCAGTACTTGGCTATGACCCAAAGAAGTACTACACAGGGCGTTCACCACTTGAAGCACTTAGTATTGGCGTTCCATTAAAAGACACAGATATTGCAATACGTTGTAATATTGTCACTGTATCAGATGATGACCTGCCATATGAAGAAAAGACAATAATTGACCACAGCTCTGGTGAAATTTCCACAAAAGACGCTGCTATCCTTATGGAATCAGTACAGAAAGAGTTAAATAGTGATATTTACAAGTTTTATGTAGGAACAAGTTATAGACACCTGCTTATATGGGATAAGGGTGATGTTACAGAGCTTACTCCCCCACATGACATACTTGGACAGATTATAGGAGCTTATCTTCCAACAGATATAAAACTTTGTGAAATGATGAAAAAGAGCTATGATATACTTAACAACCATCCAATTAATGTAGAACGCGCCAAAAAAGGTCTAAACAAGGCAAATTCTCTGTGGTTTTGGGGGGCTGGCACACGTCCGGCACTTGATTCATTTGAAGGCAAATTTGGCAAAAAGGGAGCTATGATATCGGCTGTTGACCTTTTAAAAGGAATTGCAAAAGGCACTGGTATGTTTAATATAGATGTTGCTGGAGCTAATGGTACACTTGACACTAATTGGGAAGGTAAAGCAGAGGCAGCGGTAAAGGCTTTAGTTGAAGATAATTATGATTTTGTATATATTCATATGGAAGCACCTGACGAGATGGGGCATCAAGGAAGTTTAGAACGTAAGATTAAGGCAATTGAATATCTTGACAGCCGTGTGTTGGCTGTTCTTATTAATAAAATGGATGCATCAGGAGAGGATTACAGAATGTTAGTTATGCCAGACCATCCAACTCCAATTTCATGCCGCACACATACCTCAGACCCAGTTCCATATATGCTTTATGACAACAGACTTGATAAAAATGCAGAGTGGTTATATAATGAAGCAGATGCAGCAAAAAGTGGCAATGTTGTGGAACACGGATATACTCTTATGAGTAAATTGTTAGAAAGGTGTTAAGTAAGGAGGAATCATTATGTTAGTAGTGAAAAAATTCGGTGGTACATCTGTCGCTGACAAGGATAGAATTTTTAATGTTGCAAACCGCTGTATTGAAGATTATAAAAAGGGTAGCCAAGTAGTAGTAGTTTTATCTGCTATGGGAAAACAGACAGATGTTTTAATTGATATGGCAAAAGATATTAATCCAAAGGCGGCAAGACGTGAGCTTGATATGCTTCTTACAACAGGTGAGCAAACATCAGTGGCACTTATGGCTATGGCGATAAATGCACTTGGATATCCTGCAATTTCAATGAATGCATTCCAAGTTGCTATGCATACAACGGCTGACTATGGCGGTGCAAGGATTAAGAGGATTGATACAGACAGAATTAAAAATGAATTAGATAACCGCCGCATAGTTGTTATTACTGGTTTTCAGGGAATTAATAAATATGATGATTACACAACACTTGGCAGGGGCGGCTCTGATACTACTGCTGTAGCACTTGCAGCAGCACTCCATGCAGATGCTTGTGAAATTTATACAGATGTAGATGGGGTCTTTACAGCAGACCCTCGTATTGTGCCAAAAGCACGCAAACTTAATGAAATTACTTATGATGAAATGCTTGAGCTTGCAAGCCTTGGAGCAGGAGTTCTTCATAACCGTTCAGTTGAAATGGCTAAAAAATATGGTGTACAGCTTGTTGTGCGTTCAAGTTTAAATACCAGTGAGGGAACAGTAGTTAAGGAGGAAAGTAATATGGAGAAGATGTTAGTCAGTGGAGTTGCTGCAGATAAAAATGTTGTGCAAATAGCAGTTGAAAATTTGCCAAATAAACCGGGAGTTGCATTTAAGCTATTCCACCATCTTGCCAACCACAATGTAAATGTAGACATGATAATTCAGTCAGTAGAACATGATAGTACGCAGGATATTTGTTTTACAGTGACAGAAGATATGGCAGAAACAGCTATAGAAACATTAAAACGCCATTCCAATTCAAGCCTTAAAGGTTCACATGTAACAGTTACAAGAGACGTTGCTAAGGTTTCCGTTGTAGGTGCAGGTATGATGTCTAACGCAGGTGTAGCCGCAAAGATGTTTGAAGCGCTCTATGATGCAGGCGTAAATATTCTTCAGATTTCTACATCAGAGATACGTGTAACGGTACTTATTGAAAGAAAATACACAGAGACAGCAGCACAGGCTGTACATGATGCATTTTCACTTGATGATTAAATTAAGGAGTAGCACATCATATGTAAAAATGGGCGGCTTTTAAGCCGCCTGTGTTATATGGAGGATTGTTATGGATATTGCTGAACAGATTGCACAAGAGCTATCTATTAATAGATGGCAGGCAGAATCAGTAATAAAACTTATAGATGAAGGGAATACTATTCCCTTTATAGCAAGGTACAGAAAAGAAGCACATGGTTCATTAGATGATGAAAAACTACGCAATTTAAGTGTTCGCCTTGTATATCTTAGAAATCTTGAAGAAAAGAAAATACAGGTACTTTCAAGTATAGAAGAGCAAGGAAAACTTACAGATAAGCTTAAAACTCAGATTCTTGAAGCTAAGACACAGGTAGTTGTAGAAGACCTTTATCGACCATACAGACCAAAGAGAAGAACAAGGGCAACTATAGCTAAAGAAAAAGGTCTTGAAGGACTTGCAAATATAATTCTTACACAAAAAACTACAGAAAGTATTGAAAAACTTGCAGAAGCATATGTTTCAGAAGAAAAAGAAGTTTATAATATCTATGATGCAATAACAGGTGCAAAAGATATAATAGCGGAAGTGGTGTCTGACAATGCTGAGTACAGAATTTATATAAGAAAGATTACTATAGCTGAAGGAAAAATTATCTCTGTTGCAAAAGACAGTGATGTACAGTCTGTCTATGAGATGTATTATAATTTTAGTGAGCAGATAAACAAAATAGCAGGACATAGGGTACTTGCACTTAATCGCGGGGAAAAAGAAAAATTTCTTACAGTCAAGCTTGAAGCTCCAGAAGAAAGAATACTTACATTTTTAGAAAAAAAGACAGCCATATCTGGAGGTCTTACGAGTATCTTAAAAGAAGCTATAGAAGACAGCTATAAAAGACTTATAGCACCTGCTATAGAGCGTGAAATTCGCAATGAATTAACAGAAAAAGCAGAGGATGGTGCAATTAAAGTCTTTGGTAAAAATCTTGAACAGTTACTTATGCAGCCTCCTATAACAGGAAGAAATGTGCTTGGTTGGGACCCAGCATTTAGAACCGGCTGCAAGCTTGCAGTTGTGGACAGCACTGGAAAGGTACTTGATACCACTGTTGTATATCCAACGGCTCCACAAAATAAAGTAGAAGAGACGAAAAAAATTGTCAAAGCACTAATTGACAAATATAATATATCTATAATATCCGTTGGCAATGGTACGGCATCACGTGAATCTGAACAGATAATTGCAGAGATGTTAAAGGAAATAAAAAAACCTGTTCAGTATATAATAGTTAATGAGGCAGGAGCTTCTGTGTATTCGGCAAGTAAACTTGCCACAGAAGAGTTTCCAGAATTTGACGTGGGACAGCGCAGTGCAGCGTCGATTGCAAGAAGACTGCAAGACCCACTTGCAGAACTTGTAAAGATTGACCCTAAGTCTATTGGTGTGGGACAGTACCAGCATGACATGAATCAGAAGAAACTTTCAGAAGCACTTACAGGTGTAGTTGAAGATTGTGTAAATAAAACTGGTGTAGATTTAAATACTGCATCAGCACCGCTTTTAGAATATATTTCAGGAATTTCAAAGACTGTAGCTAAAAATATAGTGAGCTACCGCGAAGAAAATGGAAAATTTACTAACAGAAACCAGCTTTTAAAAGTGGCAAAACTAGGACCTAAGGCATATGAACAGGGTGCAGGATTTATGCGTATCCAAGATGGCGATAATCCACTTGATGCAACAAGCGTACATCCTGAGTCATACGATGCTGCAAGAAAAATTCTTACGAAATTTGGCATTTCTTTTGAAAATAGAAAGGAATGTGGTAAACTTGCAAAAAAAATTCCTGATAGGAAAGCACTGGCAAAAGAGCTTGGAATAGGCGAAATAACCCTTGAAGATATACTTAAAGAGCTTGAAAAGCCTGCAAGAGACCCACGCAGCGAGATGCCGCTTCCAATCCTTAGAACTGATATACTTGAAATGAAAGATTTAAAAGAGGGAATGATATTAAAAGGAACAGTACGCAATGTTATAGACTTTGGTGCATTTGTTGATATAGGTGTTCATCAAGATGGACTTGTACATATCTCACAACTTTCAAATAGCAGGTTTGTAAAACACCCGCTTGATGTAGTGAGTGTTGGTGATATTATAGATGTAAAAGTATTAAGTGTAGACGTAAAGAAACAGAGAATACAACTTACAATGAAGTTATAGTTTTAAATTTATTATCCCTGTTTATAGGAGTATCTTAGAATGGAATTTTTAGATAAGTATTTTGTTGAAATTAAAAATGGCTCAAAAGTTACCTATAGTGAAAGTGATTTAAATAAGCTTGACAGAACATATGAAACTGAGGTTCTTACAAAAACTAATAAAAAATTTAAGTCTCCTATGCGTAAGGAGATGCAGAAAAGCTTTCAGTCACAAGTCAGAGACTATGCGTTTGAGCGTATTTTAGACAGGCATTTGTATACATTTAAATATCTGCTTGTTATTCCTAATCCATATGGTGTTGCAAAGCAGACAGCACTCCTTTTATTTAACTCATCTAAAGTGTGCAGAGTTCACTATTGTGTAATAGGTGACAAGCCAGAATATAATTTTGATGGTGATTCAGTTCCGGGTACAAGACATCGTGTAGCAATTATGGGACTTTACCATGGTAGGAATAACAAAGTTGATTTGCAGCTTATAGATGAAGAAAACAGTATTATAAAACACAGGGTAATAAATATCTATGTTTCAGAGATTGCTGGAAAAGCGTCAAAGATAGTGCATAACACGGACAAACAAATGTCACATTTTCCCTTTATTCTGCTTAATGGTACTTTTTTCAATCCTATGGTAATAGACGGTGATGGAAATTTAAGGTATTCGCTCCAGTTAAAAACAGGAAAGCTTGGTATGATACCATTGCAAAATGGTAGATTTTTACTTGCAGATAAGACAGCAGGTTGTATGAATGAATATGGTAAAGTACAGCCATGCAGATATCACGAAATGGACTATATGGGCAGGGTATATAAGACATTTTTGCTTGAATATAGTATAGGGCGTGCAATAGCACAAGATGGGGATTCTCTTTTCCTTGTAACATCATCTGATAAAGACCATATTTCAGATTGTATAATAGAACTTGATATGAACAGTGGAAATATTATACAAAAATGTGATATAGTATCTATATTAGGCGATAAATATCGCACAGTTAAAAACTGGGCAGATATAACAAAGCTTGAGTACCACGATGGAATGATGTTTGTAACAGTTAAAAAACTGCATTGTATACTAAAGCTAGACTGGAAAAAAAGAGAGGTTAAATAAATATGGAAATCAGCTTCTCCTTTTAAACATCACTTCTGATCAAAATGAATGTAATACATATCATTTAGAGCTTCTTAATCCAAATGGCACAGACAGATCGATCATTGCAGAAAGGAACGCATCCTCTGAAGCAGGATCATACATCTCATGTATAGATACAGACGAGAAGTATATCTATGCGTTTGAGGAATGTATACATATGTCAAAACGGACATATCAGATTCTGCGCTTTGAACCTAATGGTGAAGCAGACAGTTTCCAAGTTGACCTTTCGGAATTGATTGAAGTTGACACCAACGGACTCAGTAATGATGTTATCATGTATATGGAAAAGATAGGAGATTATTTTGTATTACAAACGCTGAATGGGCGACTCTATCTTTTAATGATGACAGACGATTCCATACAAACTACAGAAATTGACAGCCAATTTTATCGCTCAGTTCCTGGAGGATACAGCTTTCTAACTGATATAAATCCAAATACCAATAATCTTTACATATTGTCTCAAAACACCGACACAAAGATATATCTATTTAACCCAAGAATGGCGAACTTCCGGGAAATAAATCTCCCTGAAAATGAAAAGTTGTACTTTTGCTCTGGATATGGCTCCAAAGTTTTAGTTCAAAAACAATATGATAGTCCATTTTATTTATTATCACTTCCATCCTAAAAACTCCTGCATATTATGAATAAAATGGTCGATTTATTTGTAAGTTTTTATTTCTTCATACTCTTCTAGTTCTTTTTCATGCTCCTTCCTATATTGCACCAATTGCTCTCCAATCAGGTCGCTAATACTCCGCCGCTGCACATAGGCAATCTTCTGGATATCCTCATAAAGACTTGGCAACACCGACAGGCTCACCCTTTTCTTTGTCTCCCTGTTCTCCTTAGGCCGTCCCTTCTTCCCGCTGGCCACTGCCGGCGCACTATCGACCATGCTGCCGACCACTGATGATCTCCTGCGGCTCTCCCGTTCCTCCAGCTTACTCATGCTCT
>CANOID010000060.1 GCA_947565985.1 uncultured Lachnoclostridium sp. | reverse complement strand
TACCCCATAGGCTTTTTGACATCCATTTATATTTCTGACAGTACACTGAGCAGACACCATCAAAGGTATATGTGTATATATAACAGCCTCCATATTAGCATTTGCCGCAATCTTTTTCATTTCACTAATTTCTAACTCAAACGGAACTGTATGCCTTATAACCCCAAGTTGCTCCCAAAAAACTGCCGCCTGACTATTCATTACATATAACCCTGAATCCGTAATTATATTACGTGAATCTATACTTAAAACCTCTTTAAGAAATATATACTCTTCAAAGTTTCTTATAACATATCCATCCCATTGTTGCATATATATACTGGTTCCATTTGCTACAAGCTTTTCTTCATAATCCCAAGTGTACTGCCTGAAAATATGCGGCATAACTATATAACAACACAGACCTGATGATTTTACTTTTGACAGTGCCTCTTTAATGTCCTTTTCTTGTAAAAGTTCTGTTTTTATATAGACTTCTGAAATGCCTAAATCTTTATTATTTAAAACTGCATCTAACTGTGACATAGTCATTACAGATGCTTTATATATAGTTTTAACACTATCATTATAAGAATTGCTTATATTAAAAATAGATTCTGCTTTGCGTGTATAGCAACCTATTATCTTGTCTCGAAGTTGCACTAAAGCCTGCCTTCGCATATTTTTAAGTTGGCTTACTGGCAGAAATAAGTCATCGTCTATTACAACCTCAAGCTCTTCAAATTCAAATTCCGTATCTCCTGTCTGTAAAATACTTTTCTTAACTGTTTCTTTACTAGCAACACTTTTTTTTGCTCGCTGGCATATATCGCCATATACTACTACTTCTATATTGTTGTTATCATTTTTTTTAACAGAGAGACACGCTCTTTCTCCAACAGTAGCCTTAAATTGACCTATTATAATAACTTTTTTATTTTTATCTATATATCTGTTTTTTATATCGTCTAAAATTAAATTATTTCTCGTTCGATATACTTGGTCTTTTTTATTGATAATACATCCCTTTGTAAATCTTGCTTCTACAGTTTCGCCAGCTTTTCTGTCTGTACTTGTCGTATATTCATATAAAGGTCTCATCATGCTGTCCCTAAACTCAACAATATCATGTGCATTTATATCTTTAGCTAATTTATATTTAAGTTTTCCTTTGCCTGTACTAACCACCTCACCAACACATACACCGCCATGATTTGGACGCAGGCAGGCAAGCATATTATCTCTATTATCTTTAAGATATCCACATGTAAAGCCCTCCCTATTATATATCTCTGCAAGCAACTCTATATCATTTAACATTTCTTCTTCATGTTTCTTTACATATCTGTTGTATTCATTTTTGCCAAGTTCTCTATACAGATTAACATACTTTCTGTACATAGCTGTTACAAATGCAGTGTATGCAGGACGTTTCATTCTTCCTTCTATTTTAAATGAGCTAACTCCTGCTTCTATAAGCTTTCCAATATAAGGAAGCACACACAGTTCTTTCATGCTGAACATGTAACTATTGTAATTTGATAAATAAGGCAGCCTGCATGGCTGTGTGCACCGTCCTCTATTGCCACTTCTTGTACCAAGCATACTACTAAAAAGGCACTGTCCCGAATAACAGTAACAAAGGGCCCCATGCACAAATACTTCAACTTCAATATCTGTAACACTTCTGATATGCTTTAGTTCTGTAAGTGACAACTCTCTCGCAGGAATAATTCTTGTCACGCCATAGTTTTTAAGCATATTAGCACTTTGACCTGTCGTCAGAGCCATCTGCGTACTGGCATGCAATTTAAGGTCCTTAAACCACTTATGTAATAGATACATAACTCCAGTGTCTTGTACTATTGCAGCATCAAGCCCAGCTTCATAATATGGCTTTATATATTCATAAAGACTGTTAATCTCACTGTCTTTTAAAAGTGTATTTACAGTCATATACAGTTTTACACCATGAAGGTGACAGTATTTTATCGCACTGATTAATTCTTCGCAGTCTGGGTTATCTGCATAAGCCCTTGCACCAAATCGCCCGCCGCCCATATAGACAGCATCACATCCTGCATTAACTGCTGCATACAAGCTTTCCATAGAACCTGCTGGGGCTAATATTTCTGGATATAACATTGGTAATTTCTCCTATATTTAATATATATACTAATGAAATAGGGACTGGTTGCCAGTCCCCTTATTAAAACGCTATTTATCTGATGATGCACCAAGTTCTGTTTCAAGTCGTATAACTTGGTGTTCTGCTTTCTTCTTTTCTTCTTCAAGAGTTTTTACTTTGGATTCAAGTGTGTCCATCTGTTCTTGCATTGATATCATCTCATGTTTCATATCAAATATTTCTTTTTCCATTTCTTCATTTTCCAAACGCAGGTCATTCGCTGATTTTTGTGCTTTGTGATAGTCATCAGAAAGATTTATTGCCAGCATAATATATCTCATGTCAGTATCAAGCCTGTTATAAACTCCCTGCTCTTTAAAAAGTGCAAACTTTTCATTAATATGTGCAGCTATCTTTTGAAGGTATTCACTACTCTCATATCCGCTCATAGTATACTTTTTACCGTTTATTATAACTTCAACATCATTTTTCGTCTTCATACCAAGCCTCCATACAACCTGCTTTTACTGCTTGCATATATTTTAGTATTCGCCCCTACCATCTGCAGAACTGCCATTTGGTATTTGTTCTGTACTTCCAGCAGGAGAATTAGAAGCCAGAAGTTCTGCCTTATTCTGCCTTATCGTTTCAAGGTAGTTCCTTAAAGCTAATTCTAAAGCATTTGAATTACTAGTTGCGTTCTCATATGCACTGGCAATAACCTTTTCTGCCATATCAAGCATATCTGTTGTATAATAAATGGCACCATTTCCTATCTCTTCTGCCTGCTTTCTTGCATTAGCCACTATTTCCTCTGCCTTTAATGCTGCCTGTTGTACCATTTGTTCAGCCTGTTGATAAGCCTGCTGCATTATGCTATGTTCTTCAACCATTCCTTTGTACTGTTCCCTTGCGTCTACAAGTATTTCATTTGCCTTTGCCTCTGCATCTTCAATAATTGCATCTCTTTGGTTAAGTATTTTCTGATATCTTCTTATCTCATCTGGCACATCACGTCTTAAATCATCCAGCAAATCATATAGTTCATTTTTAGGCACAACTACTTTTGTAGTTGACAAATGCTGCATTCTGCAACTTTCTATAAACGCATAAATATCTTCAATTTTTTGCTCAATCCTGCTAACCTGCATATGTATACTCCTATCTGTCGTATAGACGTAAATCTGTTACTAGTAATTACACTTCTGCATTATAAACTTGCACACCACATCAGGTACAAATTCTTTTATATCCCCCTTGTACCTGATAAGTTCCTTTACTGCACTTGAACTTATATAAGAATACTCAGGCAGTGTTGCAAGAAATAAAGTGTCTGCCTTGTTATTCAGTTTATAATTAGCTTGGGCTAATGGAAGCTCATATTCAAAATCTGCTGAATTCCTTATTCCCCTTATTACTGTATCTGCTCCTGTCTGGTGGACAAAATCAACAAGCAGACCATCAAACGACATTACCTCTATACTAGGTATATTCTTAGTAAGCTCTTCTAATATACAAATACGCTCTTCTATTGTACAAAGCGGTTGTTTACTGCTATTAACAAGAACGCCTATTATAAGCTTATCAAACATACCAGAAGCCCTTTTTATCAAATCCATATGTCCTAATGTAACCGGGTCAAAACTTCCCGGAAAAACTGCTGTTGCCATAACCTTATACCCTTAAAAATATATGCTTATTTGTTTTATATTCCTTAACTTTTTCTAGTGTACATGAAAAACTTTTAATATATGATATATCTGTGCTTATCAGAGTCTCTATTATAATAAGTGTATCTTCTTTTACAAGTGATGAATTTAACAAAAAACCCAGTGCATCCTTTTCAAAGCCTCTGCCATATGGCGGGTCCATAAATATAATGTCAAAAGCCCTGCCACTGCCATCAAGTCTTTTTAATGCCTGTATTGCTTCTGCTTGCACAACTTTTGCCACATCATTAAAACCTGTTTTTTTAATATTTTCTCTAATACACATAAGCGCTTGCCTATTATTATCTACAAGCACCGCTTCTTTTGCTCCCCTGCTTAATGCTTCTATGGCAATACTTCCGCTTCCACTGTATAAATCAAGGAAAATGCTGTCTGGCACATCAGCTTGTATTATATTAAACAATGTTTCTTTTATTCTGCCAGTAGTAGGTCTGGTATGCATCCCCTGTGGCATTACAAGGTTCATACCCCTTGCTTTTCCTGCTATAACTTTCATAATAAAGCTCCAATAGTTCTTTTTACTAATAATCACTTCATTGTAACATATCCAGCAACTATGGTCAAACATCTTCTGCCACTATTGTCATAATCTGTTCCTTTGTAGGGTCATCAAGCAAGACAAGTCTATTTGCCTGATTTGTAACTATTTTTTCAAAACTATTTCTTATCCCTCTAGCATTGCCAAAGTCTTCCCATTCTTCTGGTCTCATAATATTAAGATGTTCTAAAACACGTTTCTTTGCATCTTCTTCAATTGTAAGTCCTGCATCTTTTGCCATGACCTCCATAATCTCTATAAGTTCATTTTTGCTATAGTCAGGAAAATCAATAAATTTATTAAACCTTGATATAAGACCAGTATTGCTTTTTAAAAACCTGCGCATTTCATCCGTGTACCCAGCAACAATAATTACAAGGTTGTCTCTGTGGTCTTCCATAAGTTTTACAAGCGTATCTATAGCTTCCATACCAAAATCATTTGGCATATCAGGATTTACAAGCGAATATGCCTCATCTATAAAAAGGACACCACCTATTGACTGTTCAATAATTTCACGGACTTTTATAGCAGTCTGACCTACATAACCTGCTACAAGTCCTGAACGGTCAGTTTCAATCATCTTGCCATCTGACAGTATGCCAAGTTCCTTATAAATTTTTCCAACGAGACGTGCTACTGTAGTTTTGCCTGTTCCCGGGCTGCCTGTAAATACCATATGATATGACATATCCATAACTGGCATATTCATTTTTTCACGCAGTTGACGTATTTTTATAAGGTTAGTAAGCGATTGTATTTCACCTTTAACATCTTTTAAACCTACTAATGAATTTAACTCGTCCATTAAACATTTTATACGTTTTTCTTTTTCTTCTCTTTCAGCTTTTTCTCTCTCTTTAATGCGGCTTTTCACTACAAGAAACTGCTCTTTTGCCTGTTGTTCTTCCTTTTCTTTTGCAATTTTAGCAAGCTTTGCATCTTCTTCAATCCGCTTAAAGAATGCTTCTCTTAATCGCTTGCGTTCCTCATCTTTCTGTTTTTTTTGTTCTTCTTGTTTTTTTTGTTGTTTTTCCTTTTCCTGCGCTTCACTAATCTCCTGTATCCTAACCGCTGTCATTGTACCAGTCTTCTTATTATCTTTAGTATTTTTTGCCTTTTTTTTAGCCACAGTTTTTTTCTGTTTTACACTAGTTTTTGTAACTTGTACTTTACTAGTTTTAAACCATTCTACTTCACACTTTATATCGCCAGAAAAAAGCTTTTTCTTAATATATTCCGAATATCCTCTGGAACCACTGTCCATAATAAAATCACTTATCTTATCATAGTATTTCTGTATAAAATCATTTACTTTTACATCTTTGCCATGATTTAAGTAAGCCATGCATAAAAGAATATTTAAAAATGCATCCAGAAAATACTGTGTCATATCTGCTTTGTTTTTTTTATCATATAAACCACAGAGCTGTATAAGTACAGGCGGCAGTTCATATAAACGCCTGCTTTGATTGTAAACTGACCTCTTGATTTTACCTTCTGCTGGTATGCAAAGTGGGTTAGTTACTGTAATTATACGTAAAAATTCACGCTGACTATCTAAAATTTCTCCACAATGTACTGCAAGATTCATAAGTACTGACTGTACATAAATATCTAAAACATCTGTACTTGACTGTTTTATAACCTGTTCTGCCTGTGTCCAGAACCCTTTTTCCTCTATTCTTGTACAATATAAAACAAGCTTATCATAGTTCGCTTTTCCAAGCTCAAATAATTTTTCATCTGAATAAAGTGTATCTGACATAGGGCCTCCTTTCACATTACAACAGACAAAACTTATGGGTGCTTACTATTCTACTATGATTATTTTAAAAAATCAATCTATTACTTAGCTGTTATAAGAATATTCCGCCCATATACGACATTAATTTCTCTTTTAGTCCGCTATATTTTTTGCACATAAGCTGTATATCCACATTGTCAAAACGTGAAGCCGCCTTCTTTGCATCCATTAAAACATCTGCATCCTGATAAATATCCGCAAGTTTAAAATCCAATTGCCCACTTTGGCGTATTCCAAAAAAATCTCCCGCTCCTCTCATCTTTAAGTCCTGTTTTGCTATATAAAAACCATCATTGGAATTGCCAAGCACCGAGAGTCTGTCCATAACCTCTTTAGAATCATTTCCTGTCATAAATATACAATATGACTGTGACTTACCGCGTCCTACTCTGCCACGTAGCTGGTGAAGCTGTGCAAGTCCAAAACGCTCAGAATTTTCAATCATCATCACAGTGGCATTTGGTACATTAATGCCTACCTCTATAACTGTAGTAGACACAAGTACATCTATCTTATGTTCTACAAAACTTTCCATTATTTCATTCTTTTGTGCGGACTTCATTTTACCATGAAGATATGAAATTCTTATTTCAGAGTGCAGTTTTTGATGAAGCATACTGGTATAATCTATAACATTTTCAGCTTCCACACCTTCACTTTCATCTACCATAGGACATATTATATATACCTGATGACCAGCTAAAACTTCTTTTTCAATAAACTTATAAGCTTGTGTCCTGTAATTTGTGCCAACCACACAGTTTTTAACAGGAAGTCTTCCTTCTGGCATTACATCGATTACAGATATGTCAAGCTCACCATATAGTATTATTGCAAGTGTTCTTGGTATAGGTGTTGCACTCATTACTAACATATGTGGTTCATTGCCTTTTGAATAAAGTGCCGCTCTTTGTTTTACGCCAAACCTATGCTGCTCATCTGTTACTACAAGTCCAAGACAATTAAACTCCATTTTTTCTTGTATAAGTGTATGTGTTCCTATAATTATATCCAGTTCATGGTTTTTAATTTGTTCATATATATTTCTTTTCTGTTTAGGTGTCATAGAGCCTGATAACAACC
Organism: uncultured Lachnoclostridium sp.; assembly: GCA_947565985.1. GTDB lineage: Bacteria > Bacillota > Clostridia > Lachnospirales > Lachnospiraceae > Butyribacter. Next base: position 9,451 of record CANOID010000060.1, on the reverse strand, counting down.
CTATTTTTATGCCAAGCTTATCAAGAAGTGTTTTAAATGTTTCATAATGCTGAATTGCAAGTACCTCAGTTGGTACCATTATAGCACCTTGATATCCGTTCTCTACTGCCATAAGAAGTGCAAATACTGCTATTATCGTTTTACCTGAACCTACATCACCCTGTATAAGTCTGTTCATAACTTTTCCAGAACACATATTTTCTTTAATTTCACACCATGCTTTTTTCTGAGCTAAAGTAAGCTTATATGGAAGTAATTTCTCAAGTTCCAAAACTTTCTCATCTTTTTTTATAATATACTTTGAAACTGTCTGGTGCTTTGTCTTTTTTAACTGCTCAATAGCAAGCATAAAAAAGAAAAATTCATCAAAAACAAGTCTTCTTCTTGCCTGTATACACTCATTCTGATTTTTTGGAAAGTGTATTGCTGATATCGCATTTTTCCATGCCATAAGATTAAATTCTTTTCTAATATTTGCTGGCAGAAAATCACCATTTAGATTTGTCTCTTTAATCGATAAAGACATTGCCTTTATAATCGCATTGTTTGTAAGTCCAGCCGTAAGGTGATACTTTGGCTGCATTTTGCCAGTGAGTGCTGCATACTCTTGTTTTGACAAAATCTTTGGCTGATTTAGTTCTAAAAGCCCATTTCTGTTTGTCACCCTGCCACGCAGTATATAGTATGTACCCATATGCAGCATTTTCATCATAAATGGCATATTAAACCATACTGCAGTAATACTTTTTTGTGCATCTTTAAAATTTGCCTTGACTATTTTAAGGTTTCCTGCTGTTGTAAGCTTTGGTCTTTCTTTAAGGCACACCTCCACTATTAGCACTTTTCCTTCAGACGCTGATGCTATAGGCTCTATCTCTCCAAAAATATCATATTCTCTGGGATAAAAGCAAAGAAGCTCCTCTACTGTATTAATCTCCAGTTTATTAAAGAGCTTCTCACTTTTTTTGCCAATACCCTTAATATTTCTTATACTGTCATTAAGTTCCACTATTAATTATCTCTCTTCTATTTACTCAACAGATATATAATAAGAATAAACAGGCTGTCCGCCATATTGTACTTCTACATCAATACCACTATAATTTGCAACTATTTCATCTGCAAGCGACTCTGCTTCTTCCTCTGTTGTATTAGCACCATAGTATAGGCATACAAGCTCAGAGCAATCATCTGCCAATGCTTTTATAAGTTCTTTTGCAGCATCCTTAGCAGTCTTACCTACAGCTACAATTGTCTTATCGGTAAGCCCCATAAAATCACCCTTTTTAATATTCATGCCATCCATATTTGTATCACGCACAGCATAAGTTACCTGACCTGATTTTATGTTAAGCATCTCCGTTGACATATTCTTTTCATTGTCACTTACCGAACTTCCCTCTGTATAATTAATTAAAGCAGCAATACCCTGTGGAATATTTTTTGAAGGTATTACAATAATATTTTTATCCTTTGTCAGTTCTTTTGCCTGATTAGCTGCAAGTATTATATTACCGTTGTTAGGTAGAATAAATATATTATCTGCATTGACATTATCTATTGCCGTAAGCATATCGTCGGTACTAGGATTCATTGTCTGTCCACCTTCAATAATATAATCAACTTTTAAATCACAAAATATATCCGACAGCCCCTCACCAGCAGACACTGCTATAAATCCTATTTTTTTTCGTACTGGTTTAGTGTCAATCTCCTGTTTTTTAGCAGCTTCCCCCTGTTTTGCAATTTTTTCTGCATCACGTATAACTTTTTCATTGTGTTCCTCACGCATATTGTCTATTTTCATACTTGTAAGCTGACCATATGAAAGTGCTTTCTGTATCGCAAGTCCGGGGTCATTTGTATGGACATGCACCTTTACTATTTCATCATCTGCGACAACTACAACACAATCACCTATTTTCTGCAGATATTCTTTTAACTGTGCTTCTACGACACTTGTGTTTTGTTCAAGCATTATAATAAACTCTGTACAGTAACCAAACTTTATATCTGCATCAGACACACTTGTTTTAACTATCTTAGTTATATTAGGGTTCTTTTTTCTTTTAATTGTAATATCTGGAGCTTTTCCTTTTAGTGCATCTACGGCTCCCCGCAGGAAAGTCATAAGCCCTTCACCACCTGAGTCTACAACACCTGCCTGTTTTAATACTGGCAGCAGTTCAGGTGTTTTAAGCAGTGTTTCTTCCATACTCTGTGCAACAATATCACAAAATTCAATAATATCTTCCGTATCATGGTTTATTATTAAATCCATCGCCTTATCTGCACCTGCACGTGCAACAGTAAGAATTGTGCCTTCCTTTGGTTTCATAACGGCTTTGTATGCAGTATCGGCTGCATGCTGCACTGCATTAGCAAGAGTATTTACATCAAGTGTATCATTCCCTCTTATGCCTTTTACAAACCCACGAAAGATTTGTGACATAATCACGCCTGAATTACCTCTTGCACCTCTGAGTGAACCACTTGAAATAGCCTTGCCAAGCTGTTCCATTGTAAGATTTTCAATACTGCTGACTTCCTTTGCAGCAGCTATAATAGTCATAGTCATATTAGTGCCTGTGTCTCCATCTGGCACTGGAAATACGTTTAACTCGTTGATATATTCTTTTCTTTCATCTAATGCCTTGGCGCCTGATAAAAACATTTTCTGAAGCATTTTAGCATCTATTGATTTTAAACTCACTTTATCGTTCCTCCTTGTCTATCAGTCTTCATCTATAATCCTGACGCCCTCAACAATTACATTAATAGTTTCTATTTCTAAACCAGTAAATTCTTCTATTTTATATCTGACATTTTCCAGTACATTTTGTGCGACAGCACGTATACTTACACCATATGCAACAATAATATGAAGTTCTATCTTTAGCCTGTTATTTACAATATAAAGACTCACCCCTCTGCCTGCATTTTCTTTTTTTAGAAGCTTTGTAACACCATCTTTTACATTCACAGAAGCCATTCCCACTATTCCTATACACTCCATAGTGGCTGTTCCTGCGTATTTTGCAAGCACATCACGGTCTATTACAATATCTCCCATATTCGTACTCATTTTTCCCTTCATAAAACATCCTCCCTCACTAGATTTAGTAATCTACAGTGACTATCTATTCTATTTTCCAGTCTAATATCATATGATATAGTATAACTTATTGCTTCCTTCAAAGCAAGAACAATAATATGGTGATAATTATGCACAAAATGATAGGTTTTATCCTTTTTTGGATAGCTATTGGGATGACAATAATGCTTTTTCTTGACAACGGGATTATTGCAGTTCTTATAATACTTTTATGTCTTATTCTTGGATATAATCTCTTTTGTAGCTAAACATGTACTTTTTATAATCAAAAAAGAACCGGCCATCAAAGACCGGTCTGTGTATCTATGGAATGTGCCTATGCACGTTCTACAGCTCCAGAACGTAAACATCCTGTACATACTGGCATTTTCTTTGTGCCACCATTAACTTTAACTCTTACAGATTTGATGTTTGGTTTCCACATTCTTCTGGTTTTTCTATTAGAATGACTCACTCTATTGCCAAAGTGGACACTTTTTCCACAAACTGAACATTTTGCCATTATAAGCACCTCCTTTTAAAAATACAATACTGCCTGCTTTGCACAACATGACTATTCTAACAAATAATTTTGGTAATTGCAAGGAAAATTTTACTTGACCATAGCATTTTTCTTTGTTATTGTGTTATTGTTATTGTTTTGACCTCAGATTTTTGGAATTCTAAAACCAATCCAAGCCCAGAATCTTTATTTTTTTTCAAACTCTTTCTAAAATCTTTTTTACTGAGTTGTTTTGCAGAATTCGCACCACCACCAACATAATATTTAACATTGTCCAATAACTTATATGTATGTATTCCAGTCTCAATTATTTGCTTTGTATTATCATCTTGCAACGTTCCATGAATTACAACAGTATTCTTTTTTAATTTTACTTTATAAGCAATAGCCATTCCGTCACTTACTCGACTGTTGTATAATGAATTGGATTTTTGCATTAATGACGTAAATAATTCTTTTGTTTTTGCAGATACACTTTGTCTACTGATTAATGCACAGCCTAAAATCAAGGCAAGTACAACAACTAAAGAAATTACTTTTTTTACTTTGTATTGTTTTTTCATTGACATTTTAAGTCCCTCCCATTAAAAATAATTATTCCAAATGTGTTTCCAAACAACAACTGCCTGTGGAAACACATTGGAATAAACAGTGCAACTACATTTAACATATTTATGATTCTTCGTCTATCTCATCCTCATCTATATAGTCGTCGTAGTCTTCCTCATAGTCGTAATCCTGTGTGTCTTCGTCTTTATTCTTTCCCTTTTTGCTAAACTTATCAATAAGTTCAGGGACCATATCAAGTATTTTTGTAAGTCCATCTTGATTTTTAACATTTACAAGTTTAGATTCCCCATCCTTTATCACAAGTATTGCACTTGGCTGCACCTTGCCGCCCATACCGCCTCCACCGTTTTCTCTCTTGCCATGTTCTGAAAACGCTCCTGCTCCAACACCAAAACTCACATCGACAAGAGGCAGTATTATTGTACCATCATCAAACTTTACCGCATCACCTACTACTGTCTTTGTAGTAAGAAAACTATCCATACCTTTAAATAGTGACTGAACTGTTGAGCTAAAATCTGCCATTATAATTCCCCCTTAATTTTCTTCGCATTTTTATAAAAAATCTTCCACTGCTTATTTAAAATTATCTTTAAAACAGCGGATAAAAATGAAACCGCTCTTATATGTCCTGATACCTCAAGTCTGCCACGCAACACTCTGTTTTCAAAGTCAGGCGTTATATTAAAAATAATACCTGTCATAGCCATATATACAGCGATAGCACCAAGTACTTGCCCTGTTTGACAGGCATCACCCATGCCAAATAAAATATCACTTTTTATTTTGCGTGGTTTTATCTTTAACAGTAAATGTAGCAAACTGTTCTTTGTAACACCAATAATACCTTTTGTATTTTCCTCAAATATAAATTCCTTTATTTTAGAAATTTTTTCCCTTTTGCTGCTATACGTTTTCTTCTTTTCTGGTTTCTTTTTATGGACTTTACTACTGGAGTCAGCTTTTTTACTGTTCCTTTTCCCACTATCTTGTTTATAGTTTTTGCTGTCTTTCTTAACCTTTTTGCTTTTCTTATCTTCTTGACAAGTGGTCTTGTCTTTTTTCCCTTCAGAAGTCTTTTTTCCAGCGTCTTTACTAACGGTTTTTTCTTCATACTCTATACCTCCCATGCCGTTGTCCGTATCTTTAATCTGTTCTTTTCTCTTCTTATGGCGGTAATTTACCCCAAATATCTTTATATTATAACTGTGTTGCCCATTATTATATAAAATTGAAACATATATAATGCCAAAAAGCCATGAAAATATACTTTCTACTTTAACCACATCATATTTTTCTGCACGTACTTTATACTTTGCTGGCGATAAAAGTACAACCCCCGCTGCCAATAAAACAAACAGGATGATAGCTAGAAACAGGATAAGCACAGCTTTTAACACTGTCAACAATATCCCTGCTATCAAAGCTACAGCCATATCCTGCCTCCTTTCTTTCACAATTTTTCATTATGTGCAAAAAACTTTTTTACAAGCTCTGGGGATATATCCCCATATTTTTTATATATGTCCTGTGTTATTTCTGCTACAAGCTGTATTACACTTTCCTCACAGGATGCTATTCCTATAACCTCAAGTCCATGTGAAGCTTCATACTGAAGCCATAGCTCTCCTGATGGGTAAATGTCCATCATGTTATTGTCATTGGCAGGAAGTGTAATACAATAACAACGTCTGAAAAATTTTTTCCTGTGTGCAAGCCTTTTGTATTTAGCTGGCCTTTTTCTTACTTTTTCATCCATATACATATTTCTATTCCAGACCAACATTGCTCACATCCTTTTTAGTTCTCTTTTATTGCATGCATAATAATTTCCTTGGAAGCATACTTTTCAGCATCATCATCACACTGTGCAAGCGATGATGAAATATAGTTGGCAACCTCTTGTGGATTGTTGAAAAATACAGGCATTTTATCTATTGTATTCGCCATCACTGCCCTTCTAAACATCCTGCTGCTATTCTTAAACAGCTCTTTAACTTCACTGATAAGTCTTGCAGCTGTATCGTCAGCCATTTTTGCTGTAACCTTTGTGTCCTCTGTCTTTTTATCAATCTCCGCAAATGTACTGCTTGAGGCAAGCAATGACATTTGTTTAAGCGCAGTAAACTTTTCCATAAGACCAAGTCTTTTAATAGCATTACTGTGTGCATTTACCGTTTCATCCAGAACAGCCTCTGCTGTATCTATAGTTTCTTGCATCTCCTCCTGCTGTCCCATTATCTTATCAAAAAAATCAGAAAGTCTAACTAATTTGTCTTCATCTTTTTCTGTAAATAGTAAATTTATTCCTCTTATAATAGTACATGCTGCGTCTAATGCATCACTAGATATATCGTTTGGTTTTTCTTCATGTAATTTCTCCAGTATTATTATATATACTGAATTTATAAGCTTTCCAAGCTGCATATATAAATCTGATATATCAGCAAGGTCGGTTGAACTAGCTTTTGCCTTTCCTGAATAAATGCGGTACAAATCCTTACTTATATTATCATAATCAAGGCTTCTTAGTTCGTCAAGAACCTGTTTAAACTCTACAAAATATATGTCCATATTTTTATCCTTGTAAAGCATTGCATTAGTACGAAACATATATTCAAAACCCTTAAGTGATTCTAGTTCACTTCCTTTATACACAGACACACTTTCACGTATAATGTCAAAATACTTGCTTCTAAGTATTCTCATTGGAAGCTGCCCAATTATAAAGCGTATATTTTCATTAATTGCAACGTTATCTTTTGTGCCAAAGATATAATTAGCCACATCTTCTATAAATTTAGCATCTTCTGGCATATCATCCATTTTATCAAAGTGGTACTGCAAACGGTTAAAGATATATTCATATACTGTAAAACAGTCAACATATGCTGTTAGTATCTGCATTTTACTTGTAGTTTCTTTTTTTATGACAGAAAGCTTGTCTAAAAGTTGTTTACTGGAGTGGTTATTAAAAAATTTTTCCACAATTTCATTAAATGCATCTAAAGTGTCCTTTATAAAAGAAATATGCGGATTTATTTCCTCTGACACTGTTTCATAAAACATATAGTATTCCATCGCCAACTTAAGGTACGCCATGCTGCCATTGTAATGCAATGCTAATTCTGCATATCTGTGAAGGTTTTCATCTATATTTTTGTTTCTGCCAAGGTCTCTGGCACACTTTTTTATTACTTTGTCCATATTGCTCACTCCCTTATTCTGACCTTAAAAGCACCCAGCTTTCAAACCATTTAAGCCATCTATCTGCAAATGCTGGGTCTATCGCCTTTGCAGATAACACTGGATAAAACAGTATAAACAGTCCTATTGCACAGGCAGTATATATATATATTGCCTTTTTCCACGAAGGATGTTTTTCAACTATTCTATAAAAACTATATCCAAGCATAACCGTTATAAATGGCACACTAGGAAAATAGTGGTAAATAAATACTGTCCTTGTTACAAAGAACCATGGCACATACTGTGAGAGATATCCTACTGTAATAAAAGCTGCTTTTTTATCTTTTTCCTTATATAAAAGGTACAGCATATAAATAAATGCTGGTATACCTGCCCACCACACAAGCGGATTGCCAAATGCACTTATGCCTTCTCTTAAATTGTCGGAAACTATTCCTTCATAATAATACATCGGGCGATACATTATTGGCCACTGATACCATTTAGATGAATAGTAATGTGGGTCAGTAAGCTGTGTATGGTAGTCAAACATAGTTTTTTGTGCCTGTAACATTCTTGCTATTAAACCTCTGTCAGTCCCATCACTAACCGGAATATATGACAGTGTATATATTACTACAGGAATTACAACAAAAAATACACAACAAAAGCCTATTGTCTTCCAAAACTTCTTATAAAAGTTTTCAATTATATATCTGTGTTCTATGCCTTCTGTAGTTCCTGCTGGATTGTTACACGCGTATATATATTCTCTAAACCTCTTTATCACCTGTGCAAAAAATATTATACAAAGACCTGCTGATGAGTAAATGCCTGTCCATTTACTTGCCCATCCAAATCCCATAGTTACTCCACACAGACCAAGTGGTATAAACATCTTTTTAAGTTCTGTATCATAAAAGCTGTACTTTGTATAGCAGTACATAAAGTAATATGAAAGCATTATAAACAGTGTAACAAAAACATCAATTGTAGCTATACGTGTCTGTACAAAGTGCATAAAATCAAATGTAAACAAAAGCGTTGTCACCGCTGATATCCATGTTTCCTTAAAAAATTTCTTAGAAAAGTTATATATAATTGGAACCATAAGGACACCAAACAGTGTTCCTGCAAATCTCCACCCAAATGGATTCATGCCAAACATAAGCACACCACAAGCTATAAATACTTTGCCAAGCGGCGGATGCGTATTTTCATAACAGTATAGATGATGAATCATCTCATATGCGGTTCTTGCATGGTATATTTCATCAAAATATGTGCTGTTCATATTGCTTTTTCTGCCATCAAATATATCCTGCTCATCAAAAAACAATGGATATTCTTCACTGTTGACAGGCAGCAGCATATTATCACTGTCATCACGAAATACAAACTCAAGTATACTGTCTTCATAATTATCTACAGCCGGCCATATTTTAAAATACCTCGCCCATATGTTAAGTTGTGTCTCATTCCACGCAAAAACAGAACCAGCGTTCCACTCCGTACCTTCGCCGTTAAGTGTTGTCCAATCTGTGCCATTGCTTGAATACTGTATATAATATTTCTGGTTTTCTTTGTATCCTGGGAAGTCCCACATATCTTTTATCAAAACTTCCTCACCCATATCAAATACTGTTTCACCACCTTTTTCTACAAGCGAATAGCCTGTTTCTGGTGCACTCATATTGCCAATCCGCGTAAATGCTATAATTGTGTATATTATCACAATGGTAAGCATTACAATATAGTCGACTTTTCCCATTTTTGCAATTACGGAGGATGCTTTTATTGGGTTGACAGGCTGACCAGTTTTATTTTTTTTCTGTCTGTTAGAGATAAGTGTAGCTGAAGCGATAATTTCTTTCTGCTCGTTTTCCTGTGGAATATAGCTCCAAAAAAGTTTAAATGTAACATAGAACATATATATAGTTACTATAAACATTCCTATTGAAATAAGTATTGCCGCTGGCTCTAACCTGTTAAAGTTATTGACATCATAGAAAAATAGCACATGAGCCATATTGTAGAATGCCATTGTTGACAATACAACATACAATATATATATT
>CANOID010000059.1 GCA_947565985.1 uncultured Lachnoclostridium sp. | reverse complement strand
CCCCTCATGAATGAGGGGTTAGGGGAGCTGATGTGCCGCAGGCACTTTTTTATATTCAAAAACATATTTAATGGAGGATAGTTTATGTTACACATTATTACAGAACAGATATTAGACGAATATAAGCAATATTTAATTAATGAAGAAAAAAGTATTTTAACAGTAAACAAATATATATGTGATATAAGAAAACTGATGAACTATGCTAATGGACAAGAAATTACAAAAAAGCTTATGCTTAATTTTAAAAAAGATTTAAGAGTAAATAATCAATACAAATTATCTAGTATAAACTCTTTTATTATAGCTGCCAATAGGTTGTTTGACTATCTTGAATGGTATGGTCTTAATATAAAAATTTATCATATACAAAATGAAGCATTTGCTTCAAAAAAAATCGATTTATCAATGCAGGAATACAGAAAACTTGTGACAGCAGCTATGCATAAAGGTAAAAAAAGGTTGGCAATGATTATTCAAACCTTGTGTTCTATGGGTCTGCGTATAAGTGAGTTGGTTTTTATTACAGTAGAAAGTGTGATAAAAGGAGAAGTTGATATTTATTGCAAGAGAAAACAGAGAAAAGCACTTATGCCAAGTCGGTTGCGTGAGCTTCTTGTTAAATATATAAGGGAAAATGGCATTAAAAGTGGAGTAGTGTTTCGTACATCTAAAGGCAACGCAGTAGACCGTAGTAATATATGGAAAGAGATGAAAAAGCTTCAGGAAGAAACAAATATAGAAAAAGAAAAAATTTTTCCACATAATTTAAGACATTTGTTTGCAAAAACATTTTATAAAGCTAGTAAAGACATTGCAAAGCTCGCTGATGTACTTGGACATAGTAATATAGAAACAACAAGAAGATATGTTATGACAACATGTGAAGAACATCAGAGACAGTTAGACAGACTGGAATTGGTTTAGTAAAAACAAACAACTAAGAACAAAAAAGAAAAAATACAACATAATAAAAATTATGTTGTATCGAACACATCAAGAATAATAACACAAATTTTTTTGTATTTCAAGAGTTTTCTGCATTTTTTTATTTTCCTTATATGTAATTATTTTCCTATTATAACATACACTAAAATTTTAATGACAGCCAGTGGTCTTGGAATTTTTGCTCAAACAGGCATAAAAAGGCTGTTTTTTGTGTTGAAAAGAAATTTTAATTACAACATAATTTTTATTATGTTGTGAAAAACAATGAAAAAATAGCTTTAAGACTTTTATTTTATTAAGCAAGAAGAGGAGTGGAAGTTATGCCGCGGGAAATATGGAATCCTTATGCTAATCAGAAGGAAAATATGTCTAAAATGGACATACATATGAGATATCCAGAATATCCGTTTTATGACCCAGAAAAGCCATTTCTTGTAAAAGACCTAGCTGAAAGCTGGTTTCTTGACATTAAAGATAGCATGAGACCATCTACCTACGACCGCTACCACAGCTATGCTAAAAAGTTTATCCTGCCATATGTAGGACAAATGCGTGCTGAAGTATTTGATAAAACAGCCTTGTCTGCAATGCTTGCACTTCTTAGGATAGGACATAGTCAGAAAGAACCACTGTCACAGTACACAGTTTACTTTGTAGAAAGCATGGTGCGCGCTATGTTTCGTTATGGTGCAGAAAAACACCTTGTACCTGAGGTTTATTTTGGAAAATCAGAGTATAAAATACAAAGCAAGAAATATGCAATGCCACTGTCAGAGTTAGAAATGTTGCAGCTAGTGAATTTAGTAGAACAAAAAGGACTGGATTTTCAAGTACAGATTCTTTTGCCACTGTATACAGGACTTAGTTTGTCTGAACTCTGTGGATTAAAATGGGAAGACATTGATTTACAAAATGGCAAAATTTCTGTAAACAGAAATTTAGTACGCATACAGAAAAAAGTTGGAAATGCTGAAGATACTAAAAATAGTAAAAATGTGACTGGTAATAAAAGAAAGACATCAACTATTTTAGCAGAATGTAAATTACCAGAAGCTTCATGCCGTGAATTTGCAATGCCCGAAAAGGTACATTCACTGCTTTCAGCAGTGGAAATAATGAAAAAACCAACAAAGGAACGATATGTTGCAGAACTAGAAAAGAAAAAGAGTAAAGGAAACAAAAATTCTAATATTTTTACAGAGGTTTCTGTTTTAGGCACAGATAAAAAAACATCTCCACCTGATGCAAGGTCATTACAATATAGATTAAAGACAGTTGGAGAAGAAGCTGGGATTACAGATTTGAAATATCAATCATTGAGGGATACCTTTGCAATGTTGAGTCTCAATGCGGGCGGAGACGCATACAGTATTGCATGTGTAATGGGAGTTGGAGTTAATGTTATATGTGACAGATATGGGCCATGGTTAATGAAGGATGATGGGTTTATGAAAGGAATTGGATAATAAGAGTCTGTTATATATTAAAAATAGTTTTATAATAAAAATATATTCTAAAGCAGAGAATTGTTGTTTGATAAGCATATATTTTGCAGATATTACTAGGTCTATAGGAATTATAATATGTGAAAAAAAGTCAGAAAGAGAATTATATGTGACAATCATAGTACTTAAGTAACAATAGAAACAAGTTTTTTATATGTGTGGTTGAAAATCTTGAAAATCAGCTTTGACTATGTTGAATCAATCAGAGTTGTGACTTATTTATCTTTTTAAATATAACTACACAGTTATAAACTTTTTCGTAAATGTAAAATATAGTAAGAATTACTGTACGATTAAGTATGAGGAGGATTATAAATGATAATTACAAGAGCACCTTTTAGGGTAAGCTTTTGCGGAGGAGGTAGTGATCTTCCGAGTTTTTATAAACAATATGGAGGTTGTGTACTAAGTACAACAATAAGAAAATATATGTATCTTACATTGCATAAATATTTTGATAAAAATCAAATCGTACTTAAATATTCGCAAACAGAAATTGTTAATGACTTCTCTGAGATACAACATAGAATATTTAAGCAATGCTTGTCAGATTTTGATATCAAAGGTGTTGAAATTACGAGCATGGCTGATATACCATCTGGAACAGGACTTGGTTCATCAAGTTCTTTTACTGTTGCCTTGTTGCATCTTTTATATACATACAAGGGCGAATTTGTGTCCAAGTATAAATTAGGAAAAGAAGCATGTGAAGTAGAAATTCAGAAACTTGGAGAACCAATAGGCAAGCAAGATCAGTTTGCGGCGGCTTTTGGAGGATTAAACTTCTATGAATTTATGCCAAGTGGTTTTGTTAATGTTGAACCGGTTGTTATGCAACAATCGAGCTATAAAAAGTTAGAGCAAAATCTTATGATGTTTTATCTTGGAGGTACACATTCTGCATCTGCCATATTGAAAGAGCAATCTGAAAATATAAAAAAAGACAATAAATTAAAACTGCAAATAAAAATGTGTGATATTACTAAACAATTAAAAGAAGAACTGCAAAAAAATAATGTAGATGCTATAGGTGAATTGTTAAATGAAAATTGGATGTTGAAAAAAGTTATGGCATCGGGAATATCCAATCCTCAGATTGATGAAGTTTATGAGAAAGCAATGAATGCAGGAGCTAAAGGTGGCAAATTATTAGGAGCTGGTGGAGCAGGTTTTATGTTATTTTATGTTCCATTGAAAAGTCAACAGAAAGTTAGAATGTCACTAGATAACTTAAGAGAAATAAACTTTGAAATGGATAATGCAGGTGCATCAATTATCCATGTAGACAAAGATTTTATATAGGAGAGATTTTAATGATAACATTAAAAATTGCAATGTTGTTTCGTATGATGCAATTGGGAACAATATGATGATTGGTACAGGAGCATGCATACTTGGCAATATTAAAATTGGAAATAACGTATATAGGAGCGAATACAGTAGTGCTTGAAGATGTGCCAAATAATATTACAATTGCTGGTGTTTCAGCAAAAATTGTGAAACAAAGAGGTAGAAAGATATGAACATCTTAGTTGCTGGTGGAGCAGGATTTATTGGAAGCCATTTAATGGATTATTTGTTGGATGAAGGACACAATGTTATTTGTGTAGATAAATTAATATTTGGGAATAAAAATATTTTACATTTATTACATGGTAAGCAAGCAAGTGAATCTAGAAAAATTCGATTTTACAAAACAGAACTTTCAAATCAACAAGCTGTAGACGCAATATTTGATGAAAATCAAATAGATGCTGTTTACCATATGGCAGCTAATTCAGATATTCAAAAAGGCGGACAAGAGCCCTCTATAGACTTTAATGATACGTTTATGACTACACACACACTGTTGGAGTCTATGAGAAAATATGAAGTAAAAAATTTGTTTTTTGCTTCTACATCGGCAGTATATGGAGAAATGCCTGACATAGAACTTACAGAATCAACAGGTGGATTAAAACCTGTATCATACTATGGTGGTGCAAAATTGGCATCAGAGGCAATTATATCATCTTATGCTTCTATGTGTGATATGAATGTAGTGGTCTTTAGATTTCCAAATGTTATTGGACCAAGATTAACACATGGAGTTATTTTTGACTTTATTAAAAAGTTGAAAGATAATCCATATAAATTAGAAATTTTAGGAAATGGAACACAGTGTAAGCCTTATATCTATATACTGGATCTTGTGGATGCAATTGTTCATTTAACTAAGAATTGGTTTCCAGGGGAGGAGATTTATAACCTAAGTGTAGCAAGTGAAGGTACAACTGTCACGAAGATTGCACAAATTGTTGTTGAAGAATTAGGACTTGAAAATGTCGATTTTTGTTATACTGGAGGAGACCGAGGTTGGAAAGGTGATGTTCCCAGATTTAAATATGACATTTCCAAAATCCTATCAACTGGTTGGAAGCCAGTATATACTTCAACTGAAGCAGTGAGACAAACTGTGAAAGATGCAATTTTTCAGATGAAACAATAGGAGTAAAAAAATGTATGTAGTTATTATGGCAGGAGGCAAAGGTACAAGGCTTAGAACAATTGTACCTGATATTCCAAAACCTATGGTATTAGTTGATGGTAAGCCCATTCTTGAGTATCAGATAGAAAGCCTAAAACGTTCTGGCTTTGATCATATTACGATAATCATTGGATATCTTGGAAATGTAATAAAAGACTATTTTGGGGATGGAAGTTCGCATGGAATAAAAATCAATTATATAGAGGAAGAAAAACCGCTTGGTACGGCAGGAGCATTATATTATCTAAAAAATAAAATAGAAGATGATTTTCTTTTAGTATTTGGTGACTTGATGTTGGATATAGATTGGGTCAGATTTATGAATTTTCATAAAGATAAGCACGCATGGATAACTTTGTTTGGGCATCCCAATTCTCACCCATATGATAGTGATATAGTTCTTGTAAATGAAAATTTACAAGTTACTGGTATTGATTCAAAAAATGAAGACCGCATTGGAAAATTTTATCATAATTTGGTGAATGCTGGCATTTATTGTATAAATAAAAAAAGTTTAGATTTATTGAATATAAATGAAAAAGCCGACTTAGAAAAAGATGTGATAGCCACTTTAATTCCTAAACATTGTGTATATGTTTATCGTTCATCTGAATATGTTAAGGATATGGGGACACCTGAAAGATATATTGCTGTTGTAGAAGATGTGAAAAATGGAATAGTAAGTAGCAGAAGCCTTCGTAAGAAGCAAAAATGTATCTTTTTAGATAGAGATGGAACAATCAATCAGTTAAATGGTTTTGTGAAAAAATGCGAAGAATTTATTTTAATAGATGGCATTGGTAAGGCAATAAAAAAAATTAACAGATCTGATTATCTAGCAATAGTAGCTACAAATCAACCTGTGATAGCACGTGGAGAATGTTCGTTTTCGGAACTGGAAATGATTCATATGAAACTGGAAACACAGCTGGGTGCAGAAGGAGCCTATCTTGATGATATTTTTTATTGTCCACATCATCCACATAAAGGATATGTAGGTGAGGTTAAAGAATTAAAATTGGAATGCGAATGCAGAAAACCAAAAATTGGTATGATTGTGCAGGCAGCAGAGAAGTATAATATTGATTTAGCTGAATCTTGGTATATAGGTGATACAACTATAGATGTACAGACTGGCATAAATGCTGGAATGAGAACAGTACTATTGGAAACAGGAGAAGCAGGGAAAGATGGTAGATATTGCAATATTCCTGATTACAAAAGTAAAACTATGGAAGAAGCAATATTAAATATATTAAACGATGGAAATTCCAATCGAGAAAGAATAGTAAAATGAATTATGTGAATGATTTGAGAAAATACTTGAAAGATGAGATTGATGTTATCAATAATTTAGACTTGGAATCAATTAATTCTGTGATGAATGTTTTTAACAAGGCACGTGTTGATGGAAAACAAATTTATATTTGCGGAAATGGAGGAAGTGCAGCCACAGCAAGTCATTTTGCTTCCGATTTTAATAAAGGTGTAAGTGCAAATCTCGAAAAGAAGTACAAATTTGAGTGCCTGAGTGATAATGTACCAATGATGATGGCAGTGGCTAATGATATAAGTTATGACGAGATTTTTAGAGAACCACTCAAGAATAAAATGAAAGCAGGAGATATATTTGTAGGGATATCTGGTTCTGGTAATTCTAGAAATGTCATTAATGCGATGGAATATGCCAAAAAGCAAGGCGGTGTAACTGTGGCAATTGTAGGTTATGATGGTGGAAAGTTAAAGAACATGGCTGATTATTGTATTCATATTAATATCAATAATATGCAGATAGCAGAAGACTTGCACATGGTTGTGGATCATCTGATGATGTATACATTTTGTCACAGTGAATAATAATTGATTAAAGTCAATAAATATGGGGGTACGTTTTGATGATATCAGAAAAAAGAACAAATCGCATTTGTTTCTTGAATACATATATTGATAATTTAACAAGAATAGAGGCCAAAAATGCACTGAATGCTCTAGTTAAATCGGATAAATCAAGTTATATCGTATCTCCGAATACTGATATTGTTGTCAAAATGCAAGAAGATAGTGAGCTTAAATATATTTGTGAAAATGCAGATCTGATATTAACTGATGGTCAAATACTTGTAAAATTATCGCATCAGATGAAAAATCCTATTAAAGAACGACTGGCAATGACGGATTTCGTGTGGGATGTCTGCGATTTAGTGAACGAAAATGGCTATAAGTTGTTTTTGTTTGGAGGAGAAGAAGAAACACTTAAAAGAGCAAAGGCAAAAATTATTCATGAATATCCGAATATTCAAGTCGTAGGCTGTTATTCGCCACCATTTGGGTTTGAAAATAATGAAAAACAACTTGATGAAGCAAATAGAAGAATATATGAAAGTGGAGCAGACATTTTAATTGTATTTCTTGGGTGTCCTAAGCAAGAGAAATTCATATATCACAATAAGGATAAATATAAAGTATCTGTGTCTATTACAATGGGTGGCTGTGTAGATTTTCTTGCAGGAAATGTAAAACGTGCTCCAATGTGGATGCAGACAGTTGGTCTTGAATGGTTTTTTCGCTTTTTGCAAGAACCAGGAAGAATGTTTAAAAGGTATTTTGTTGATGATATAAAGATTTTCAAATTAGCAATTGAGAATAGAAAGATATTAAAATGAGAGTTGTTATGCTAATGATAAACACTTTGAAAAGCATGGTACATATAGCACAAATTAATGCAGATAAGCTAATTTGCCATGTGAAAAAATATCAGGTTGTTTCTTTTGATGTTTTTGACGCGCCGCTTAAAAGAAATGTTGGAAAGGCTTTTCGGAAGCGAGGTACTGTGTATGGAAAAGATTGCAGCAGGAGTTGTTTTATTTAATCCAAACTTTAGGACAGAAGAATGTTTAAAAAAATTAAATGAGCAAGTTGAGCGTGTATATATCTATGATAATAGTACAGATAAAATAGATATTGTTCTTCCGAATGAAATAGTTTATCTGACCGAAGGAGAAAATAAGGGAATTGCATATGCATTAAACAGAATAATGGAAAAAGCGAAATCTGATGGCTATTCATGGGTGTTGACAATGGATCAAGATTCTATATTGCCAGAGGGTATGATTGCAAGTTGTACAGAACATTTGAATAATACGAAAATCGGAATCGTTTGTCCACAAGTAATAGACACTCGAAGATTATATATGCAAGTAAAAACCAAACCAAATATAGAATACATGGAAGAGTGTATCACATCTGGTAGTTGCACTTCAGTCAAAGTGTGGGAAGCAGTTGGTGGCTTTGATGAATGGTTATTTATTGATTTTGTGGACAATGATTTTTGCAAAAGACTGAGGATGCAAGAATATCAAATTTTGCGTTTAAATCATCTGATTATGAATCAAGAGTTTGGTAGTATTATGCCCAAAACGGCATGGAAACAGAAATTTTGGATTACATTGAGTCGGATTTTACACATAGAGAATATTGCAAAATTCTCTTATAAAAAAAATGTTAATCCAATGAGAGTATATTATGTACATCGCAATCTACTTTATTTGAATCAGAAATATGCGGAATGTGGTGGCATAGGATATCAAAATTTTGGGTGTAAAAGTTATTTGGGATTTATCATATCATTTACTATTCCATCTTTTTTGAGGGCAACAAAAAAGAAAGAGGTGATGAAAGCAATAGCAGATGGATTACATGATGGAAAAAATTGTGACAAAGAAAGCATAGGTAAGAGAGATTGATTAATATTTGATAAATGAAAAATATAGTACTATGTTAGGATTAATAAATAAAATTAATATGAAAAATAATATATTTATAACAATTATAGAATAATTTTAAAAGTATTTTATAAATTATTAAATTACAATGTTAAAAATGATTATATCATGGTTGATACTTTTGTAAAAGTTATTTATAGATTAAAAGAATATCGTGTTAAAAAGATGAAGGTTTAGTTTGAGAAAGTAAAAAAACTAGTATTGGTATATCGAAGTTGTGCGAAGCACTGTCAAAGTTTGTATTTAGATAATTTTTGTGGTTGTTTGAGTTTTATAAGAAGTGTATAGAAGTTTGATCACTAAGTCAAAAAGGAGTAGCGCAATGTTTATAAACATAAAAATTGAAGCAAAAGACAAGATACGTACAACAATGAAAAGAATAATAAGAAAACATAATTCGTTGGCTGATGAAATGAGTGTAAATACTGAACTAGCATCTGCTGCACAAGTGAAAGAATTTTTTGAAGAAGTGTTTTTCAAAAATCCTGTTGATTGCATGGATATTACAAAGATGGACATTGCCTTTTTAGTGCCATATCCAATTAAAGGTAGTGGTGGACATAGAAATATATATCGTGCAATACAATATTTGCACAAAAAAGGATACCATTTAACGGTATATTATTGTGGAACGTATGAAAGAGCAGATATAGTAAAGAACCATGTTACAGAATGGTTTTATGATATGACCGATATTCCATTTGTTTGCTATGCAGGAAAGCTGGCTTATCATGATGTGATGATTGCGACATGGTGGTTAACCGTGTATTATTTAAAGCAGAATCTAGAAAAAATAAAATATCCAATGTATTTTGTGCAGGATTATGAATCTAGTTTTTATCCAACATCTTCTAAGTATGTTCTGGCAGAAAATACATATAGAATGGGATTTTCATGTATATGCTCAGGAAAGTGGATGGGAAATTATTTAACGAGACACTATGGAGCAGATGCAGAAAGTTTTCAATTTCCTGTTAATCGTGACATTTATTGGTGTAAAGATGAAAAAGCAGTTAGTAAAGAAAAAAAAAGATTGGTTTTTTTTGCTAAACCTGAGATGCCAAGGCGGTGTTATGAAATTGGTATACTGGCATTACGTGAATTTAACCAATTGTGTCCAAATGTGGAGATAGTTCTTTATGGGTCTCCAGAGTTAAGAGAAAATGAAATACCATTTCATGTTATATGTAAGAAATTAGTGCCAACGCTGGAGGATTTGGCTGAACTGTATCGCAGTGCAGATTTAGGACTTGTTTTTTCTACAACGAACCCAAGTCTTGTACCGTATGAAATGATGGCTTGTGGCTGCCCAATAGTTGATATTGATATGGACATGGCACTTGATAAGTATGGAGGAGATGAAAATAACGTATTTTTGTTATCACCAGAGCCGAAAGAAATGGGGAGAAAATTGGCAGATATTATTAAAGATGAAGATTTACTTGCCCTGCATCGCAAAAATGGTATCAAATGGGTTAAAAATGAATTTCCTTCTGAAGATGAAATGGGAGAACGAGTAATGGAAATGATTATAAATAAGGTCAAGTATGGAAAAGTTCTGCTTCGTTAAAATGCACCAGAGATGAGGTGATAAAAAAATATGCCTGAAATAAGCATTATAATACCAGTATATAATATCGAAAAATATGTTTTACGTTGTATTGAATCGGTGAAAAATCAGTCATTTACAGATTATGAAGTTATTATGATAGATGATGGTTCTACAGATAACAGTGGTACTTTATGTGAAAATATATGTAAAAAAGAAAATAACTATACGGTTATCCATAAGGAAAATGCTGGATTGGGTTTTGCAAGAAATTCTGGATTAGAAGTGGCAAAAGGAAAATATATCATGTTTTTAGATGGAGATGATTATATTCTGCCAAATCACCTAGAGAAGCTTTATAATAGAATGATAGAATGTGGTGCTGATTCTTGTTTATCAGGACACACGAGAATTTATAAAGATAAAACAGAGCAATTTCCTAACGTGTTATTGGATACACAATATGAGGATTCGTCTATTATTAACGAGGTCTTGCCAAAAATGTGTGGAAAAAAATACAATGGTACTGATTATGTGGAAATGTCTGTTTGGCTGGCTCTTTATAAACGTGAAGTTATAGAGAAGAATAAATTGCGTTTTCACTCAGAACGTGAATTTATTAGTGAGGATTTAATTTTTAATTTGGATTTTTATCCTCATGCAAAACGTGTTTGTGTGTCAGACAGTGTCGGATATTGCTATTGTGATAATGAAGGATCGCTGACAACAAGGTATAGGGTAAACAGATTTGAAATGCAGAAAAAGATGACAAATGAGGTTATAAGGCGAACGAAAGAGTTGGGGATTTATTCAACGTGTAAGGAGAGAATTAATACATCTTTCTTAGGCATAGTTCGTTATAGTATAAAATTAGAACAGAAATTTTCTAATGTGAATGGAAAAAAGAAGGCTTATAAGAATGTAAAAAAAATTTGTGAAGATAATTTTCTTCAAGAAATATTAGATGAGTATCCAGATAAAAAAATGCCATTCAAATCAAGAATGGTACATTACTTGATTAAAAATAAGAAATATAAAATGTTGTGGGTAGTAATGGCATATAAAAATATTTTAAAAAGATAATGAATATGAAAAAATATTAATAAATTTGATTGAAATGTTAAATGTATTAAAGAAGGTTATTATTTATTTAAAAAAATATGTTCAGTTATTTTTTATATGTTATGATACATCATTATGTTGTCGGTTTATACACACAAATTTATATGAATTGAATTTATTAGTGATTATTATAAGTATTTCTTTTGATGTTGCAATCAAAAATGATGTTAATCTACTTTGAACAAAATTCAGATTTGATATTATCATTAGAATTATGGTTGATATTTTATTGTGATAAAAATGATGCCAGAGAAAAAATGTATCAAATATATATATTAACAATATGTAGTGATTATTAACCCTTTTATTTATAATTTTATAGGTTTATAAAAAATATAGATGAAAAAGATTTACAGATACAAGAAAATTAGATAAAGAAATGCAGTGCGTAAGAATATATGTTATAAGAATTAAAATACAGGAGAGTACATGAGAGATAATAGTTTTTTTGATAAATATAGTACAAGAACGAAGATACAACTTTATTTAAAAAATGATCATTGGATTTTAATTAATCGATTTCTTCGATATCTAAGGAAAGAAGAGAGTTATATAAAGAAACATGGTATTTTAGCAAAGATTCTTTCATATTATTGGGGGCGAAGAAAGAACAATTTAGGTAACAAACTAGGATTCCTTATACCGCCATTTGTATTGGGAGAAAATGTCACAATATATCACCATGGCGGAATTATTATAAATGGAAATGCAAGGATTGGCAAAAATTGTATTCTACATGGAATGAATTGCATTGGAAATAATGGATTTTCTGATGCTGTTCCTGAAATTGGTGACAATGTTGACATTGGAATTGGTGCAAAAATTATTGGAGGGGTTCAAATTGCTGATAATATAGTTATTGGTGCAAATGCAGTAGTTATAAACAGTTGTACAATAAAAGGAGCAGTATTGGTAGGAGTGCCAGCCCGGATGTGTGAATAAACTTTAGAACCAACAAGAAGGAGATTTGTGTATGAATATTTCATTTAAAAAAGAAGATTTAGCGATATATATAGGTATTGCAATATATACAATTGCTAGATTTATTGAAAGAGTTAATACAAATATTCCTTCAAGCTTTTGGAATATATTAACATTAGTGTCTTGTTTAATTCTTTTTGGTAATGTTATTTTTATAAAACAACAAGTTTCATTCAAAGGAATAATTGTGTATATGTTCATCATGATATTGTTGTATATAGATTCAATACCTAGTGGTGCACACGAACTAATATATTTATTAATTGTCATTTATTGTGTCCAGTCTAAAAAATTAGATAATATAGTAGAATTTGTATATATTTTAACGGCAGTTATGACTTTGTGTGTAGTCATCCTAGCTCTGATAGGAGTTCTTCCAAATATTTCAGTAATCCATTCAAATAGAGTTCGATATAATATGGGTTTTTATGGTTATGATGTTTTACCCTTGACGTATATATCTTTGGTATTTGGATTCGCATTGTTTTATAAAAAAAAGCCTAGGTTTTGTATTGTTGCTCTAATAATGACAGTTGGTGGTTTGGTGTATCACCTCACAAAAGTTAGAGCATTTATGATTATTCTTAGTGCTTTTGTTGTTTTGTGGGTTTTCGTAAGTTATCGTCCTATAAAAAAATGGAAATATATTAATTGTATTAAATTATTACCTATTATATATGTAATTATAAGTTTAATTATTTCTAAATTATATGAAAAACATGTAATGTGGGTTTGGATTATTAATGGTTTAATTAACCATAGAATTAGCCTACAACATTATATGCTTAATAAGTATGGTATAACTTGGCTAAGTAATATAATACCATGGGAAATGGAAAATGATATAAATTCATATATGTATGTGGATAATTCATATATATATCTTATGCTCACTTGGGGAATTATTGGAGTGTCGTTGATTATGCTTGGATATATATTGCTTTTAAATTATGCTATATCGAAAAAAAATAGTATTTTTTTAGTTGTTGTTGTTAGTATATTGACATTAGGAATATTTTGGAATATATTAGGATATTTTCAGTATGTTGAGATTTTATTGTATTGTTCAATTTATTATAAAAAAGTTCCAAAGATAATAAAAAATGTTAAATATCAAGGTGAATTTTCTTTAAATCGCTAACTAAATATTTATTAAATATAACCACAGATGAGAAGAACAAAATAAGCAGTGATGTTACTTAAAATGTTAAAATAAAGACTTTCATGTTATAATAAATTATGGTTTAAACAATTTCATTTAAGAATATAAAGGTATTAAAAATAGACAATCAAAATTTATCTATGCAAAATATGATTGCACATACAATATTGCATTTATTCTAAAAAATGGAGGACAAAAATGGATAATAAAAAAATACTCTTTTTTTGTAATACACCATATCAAGTTCTATTCACAATAAATCATTGTTTTATTGAGAAAAATGTGCAACATAGTATAATAGTTACGGATGCAATAAAGGATTTTCGGC
Source organism: uncultured Lachnoclostridium sp. (assembly GCA_947565985.1). GTDB lineage: Bacteria > Bacillota > Clostridia > Lachnospirales > Lachnospiraceae > Butyribacter. The sequence continues at coordinate 3,001 of CANOID010000059.1, read as the reverse complement.
ATATGTATAATAAATTAAAACAATCAAATATATTCAAATATGTATATATAATAGAACTAAATCGCATAAAAAAATTAAATAAGTGGGAATGTTTATTGGCGTATTATGCACAAACATACTTTAAGAAAAATTTTATTAAAAAGTATATAGATTTTAAGGAAGTATATGATGAGCTATGGTTTGCAAATTTTAATACTGAAGTTACTTATCTACGAAGAATGTTGCTTGAGAATAATAAAAACCTCAAAACGATAATGTTTGAGGATGGTTTTGCGACCTACTCAGATTATTATGGACGTACATTGTATGATATATTAAAACCACAAAATGTTATATATAGTTTTTTACGGAAAAGGATATATGATAATTATTATCATTTAAATGCAATATATGTATTTAATGCTGAAATGATGATGTGGAATATGGAGGAAATTCCGGTAAAAGAAATAAAATTTTTAGGTAATAATAATTCTGATTTTTTAGAAGCAATATATAATTTGTATGGTCTTGAACAACTAAAAGACACATATTCTCAAAAGTATATTTATTTTGAGGAAAGCTATTTTGAAGAAGGGAAGAAGGTTAACGATATTAACCTAGTAGGAAGAATAGCTGAGCATGTTGGAAAAGAAAATATTTTTATTAAAACACATCCTAGAAATAAAAAAAATCGTTTTAAGGAAGAAGGATATATTACAAATCAGGATACAATAATTCCTTGGGAAGTACTTTCATTATTCATCCCTCTTGAAGAAAAAGTGTTACTGACAATTGCGTCTGTTTCTGTTTTAACACCTAAGATATTGTTAGGACAGTGCTACAAAGGAATTATGTTATATAAAATTGCAGAACCAAAAGAAAGTTTACGGTTAGATATCATTCCTACTTATGAAAAAATTAGATATCAATTTGCTAATAACGTTCAAGCACCTAAGACTATAAATGAGGTTTTGGAATTTTTATAAAATGATAAAGGAGATGGAAATGATGGAACGGAAATATCTTGAAATAAGTGATATTTCAATAAAAAATATAGAGGGATATTCAGAATTGTCAGTTATGGTACAAGTTTATAGCGGGAAAATAGAGAGTGCTAAAAAATTATGGTATAGAACGGATAAGGAATATGGAAAATATTATGTTACAGAGACATATGATGCATTTGTAACAGTAATCATTTATTTTGCTATGTGGTATGGATATGATATCAATGTAAAAGGAAAAATATCAGAGGAATTGCTTTATCGTTTGAATAATTATTACATACCATTGATAGCAAAAACAAAACCATTTTTTAATATAATACGTGTAATAGGAGAAGCTGCTATTCCACAATATAAATGTGCAAATGAGGGAAGTACAGGAATTTCATGTGGAGTTGATTCATTTTATACATTATTGAGACACTTAGAATTTTCTTCTAATGATTTACATATTATAAAAAATGCTTTGTTTCAAGACTGGTTTTCATCAGATTTTAATGAAAAAGAAAAAGCTGAGTGGCGAGATGCATTTAGAAGTAGAGCTTCAACAGTGTGTACTAATCTAGGAATCAAATTCATCTATGTTTCTTGTAATATTGATGAAGTATTTCCAACACCTGAAATGCAGGATAAGCATTATGGATATGTTTGTGGCAAAGGATTTTACACATATAAGTATTGTAGTGCTGCTTTGGCACTTGGCAAATTGATAGGTAAGTACTATTTCTCATCAGGCTATGATATAGGGACATTTGATTTAAATCCAAAATCCAATGTTTTTGATGAGGATCATTATTCACTTTTTAATATATCTGTATTACAGACTGAAAAAATAAAATTCTATCATTATGGTGGAGATATGACAAGAATAGAGAAGTTGCATTATATTTCACAACATAGTGTGGCGAGAAAATATTTAAGTGTTTGTGCGAATAAAGATAATTGTGGGATATGTCCTAAATGTGTACGAACAATGGGGGAATTGTATTCTATAAATAAACTTGAGGAATTTAAGGATTGTTTTCCGATAGAATTGTTTTATCGAAATAAAGCAAAAAACTTTGGATTTATACGTGCCAATAAAAATAATCCATTTTTTTTAGAAATTATAACTACTTGTGGAAAAGAACAACAAAGTATTCCATACAGTTCATATTTTTATATGATTGTAGAAAAATTAAAAATAAAGTTGCGAAAATATGAGAAACTACGAAACCTGTATAGGAAATTTCGCTTTAGATAAAGGATTGGACAATCATATATCATAGAACATATGAGTAATTTGGTTCATACCGATTTTGAAATTATTGTTTCTACGAATAATGATGTTTTGGAAACCATCATATTCTATAAAGCATTACATTATGTGGTATAAAAAATTCCATAACTTATGGAGGAAATTACTATATGGAGACAAGCAAGAATAACATACAGGGAGAGCGGACAATTCGTTCACTGAAAAACAGTATAGCTGGTATACTAAGGCAACTGATTTCAATGTTTATTCCGTTTGTGATTAGGACTTTAATGATCCAAAAAATGGGCGTTGAATATCTTGGCTTGAATAGTTTGTTTTCATCTGTTCTTCAAATGTTGAGTCTTACAGAGTTAGGATTTGGGAGTGTGATGGTATATAGCATGTATAAGCCAGTTGCAGAAGGGGATACGAAAAATATTCGAGCACTTTTGTATTTTTATAAAAAAACGTATAGAATAATTGGATTAATAATTACAGTTACAGGCCTAGTTTTGATGCCAAATATCCAATTGTTTATTGCATCTGATTATCCAGAAGACATAAATATATACGTTATTTACGCAATTTATTTGTTAAATACAGTTGTGAGTTATTTTATTGCTGCCTATAAAACTTCAATATTAATTGCGTGTTTGAGAAGTGATATTGAAAATAATATTTGCAATATATGTAACTTGTTAATGTATGCAACCCAAATATTAGTATTATTGTTTTTCGCAAATTATTATATATACGTCATTTTATTACCACTATTTACAAT
>CANOID010000058.1 GCA_947565985.1 uncultured Lachnoclostridium sp. | reverse complement strand
TTGCTCGCATCAAGAATAACGAAAAAAATATCACACAAACTTAAAAATGTCCAGCTAGTATGCTGGACATTTTTAGTTAAGTAGAGTTAAGTAGAGTTAAGTAGAGTTAGGTTTAGTTGGGTTTAGTTAGGGACAAAATAGTTACATGAAAACCCTGTAAAGCCTGTCAATAAAGGGGTTAGCAATTTTAACCTTTAACATAGAATTAACATGCACACACTTTTAGAATTAACATAGATGAATTTATACTGTATTCGTACAAAAAAATATTTCAAAGGAGCGTGTTTTTTATGAAAAAAATAATTACATTTGTAGCTGTGTTAGCATTGCTTGTAGGAGTGATGACAGGATGCGATACAGATAATTCATCTAGTAAAGCGAATACAGGTGGCAAAAAATCAGAAAATTCACAAACTGTATCTACAGATGGTTCTACTTCAATGGAAAAAGTTATTGGTTTTTTGAGTGAGGCATATTTGGAAGAAAATGAAAATATTAAGGTTACATATAATCCAACAGGGTCTAGTTCTGGTATTCAAGCGGTATCAGAAGGAAGGTGTGATATCGGTCTGGCGAGCCGAAATTTGAAAGATGAGGAACAGATAAACTTAACTGCTACAGTGGTTGCCATTGATGGAATTGGAATTGTTATAAATTCGGACAATCCGGTTGATGATTTGAGCGTGGAACAAGTTGGCAGAATTTATGCTGGAGAGATTAGCAACTGGAAAGATGTTGGTGGGAAAGATGCACCTATTGTTTGTATTGGACGAGAAGCGGCCTCTGGAACAAGGGACGGTTTTGAAGAAGTTACCAACACAAAGAATAAATGCAAATATTCTCAGGAACTTACATCAACAGGTGATGTGGTACAAACTGTAGCTGGCAATCCGAATGCCATTGGCTATGCCTCTGTTGCCTCTGTAAACGATAGTGTTAAGGTAGTCAGCATTGAGGGTGTAGAACCAACAATAGAGGCAATTCAAAACGGACAGTATAAAATCCAGAGGAACTTTGTGCTAGTTACAAAAAAAGATGCCTCTCTTTCTGAGGCAGCACAGGATTTCTTTGATTTTGCTACAAGTGAACAGGCAGATAATCTGATTACTCAGGCTGGAGCAGTACCAATCAAAAGATAGGAGGCTGCTATGAATAAAATAAAAAAGACAGCAAGACTAATAGAAAAAGCAATGTATCTGTTATTTTTGATGTGTGGTATGCTTACCATTCTGTTTGTCATACTCATTACAGTATTTCTTGTAACAAGTGGGATTCCAGCAATACAAAAGATTGGACTTTTTAATTTTCTTTTTGGAAAGACATGGGCATCTACTGCAGTTCTTCCTTCCTATGGTATCCTGCCGTTTATTCTCACATCGACGTATGGAACTTGTGGTGCAATACTGGTTGGAGTACCTATAGGGCTTTTGTGTGCTATTTTTCTTGCAAAAATGTCTCCACAGGGAATAGGTAGCATTGTGAGGAATGTAGTGGATTTGTTGGCAGGCATTCCTTCTGTTGTTTATGGTTTGGTAGGGATGATACTGATTGTGCCATATGTCAGGGAATTCTTTCATTTGCCTGATGGTGCAAATTTGTTTTCAGCTATACTTGTCCTTACTATTATGATACTTCCTTCGGTTATATCCGTTTCGGAGACAGCGATTAAGGCAGTACCAAAAGAATATGAGGAGGCATCCCTTGCATTGGGGGCAACTAAGACAGAAACAGTATTTAAGGTAGTAGTGCCAGCAGCAAAAAGCGGTATCATTACAGCCGTTGTACTGGGAATCGGAAGAGCAATCGGCGAGGCAATGGCTGTAATGATGGTAGCAGGAAATGTTGCTAATATGCCAAAACTATTTGGCAGCGTGCGATTTCTGACAACAGCCGTAGCAAGTGAAATGTCTTATTCTTCTGGATTGCAGCGGCAAGCACTCTTTTCCATTGCTCTTGTGTTATTCTTGTTTATTATGACTATCAATCTTGTATTAAATCTGATTGTGAAAAGAGGTGAGCATAGTGACTGATACAATTTCTAAATCAAGAAAAATAAAAGGAGTACTTTTGAATATTTTAATGTATCTGGCAGCGGGGTTTATCTGCGTCCTTTTGCTTGGATTGATTGGATATATCCTTTATCGTGGAACTCCTTATATTTCATGGGAACTTATCTCCACGAAACCAAGTCTCCTAAAGGGAACTGTTGGAATTTTGCCTAATATTCTGATTACAGTATATATTATCATTATGACACTTATTATTGTATTACCGCTTGGGGTAGGTGCTGCTATTTATTTGAATGAGTATGCAAAGAATAGAAAACTTGTGAGGATAATTGAGTTAGCAACAGAAACACTTGCAGGGATTCCATCTATTATATACGGGCTGGTCGGTATGCTGGTGTTTGTACAATTTTTCTCATTGGGAACAAGCTTGCTAGCAGGCTCGCTTACGCTTGTGATTATGACACTGCCGACGATTATTCGTACAACACAGGAAAGCCTGAAAACAGTGCCTATGGCATATCGTGAAGGTTCCTTGGGGCTTGGTGCTGGAAAATGGTACATGATTCGTACAGTTGTCCTACCATGTGTGATTGACGGTGTTGTGACAGGATGTATTTTGTCTATAGGTAGAGTGGTAGGAGAAAGTGCAGCACTTTTGTTTACCGCTGGAATGGCAAATGAGATGTTAAGTGTATTGGGGGCTGTACAGCCGGGAAATGCTGGTTCTTCCCTGACTGTTGCCCTATATATGTATGCAAAAGAACGAGGACAGTTTGATGTTGCCTTTGCGGTTGCTGTCATATTGTTGGCACTGGCATTTCTAATCAATATGTCAGCGAAATTGACAGCAAAAAAACTAAGGAGAGAATAAGATATGAGTGATATGATTACAATGAAAGATTTGAATTTATGGTATGGCTCGAATCATGCCCTAAAAAATATCAATCTGTCTCTGCCAGAAAAAGAAATTACGGCTTTGATTGGACCTTCTGGCTGTGGTAAATCTACTTGCTTAAAGACACTGAACCGTATGAATGATTTGGTTGAGAATTGTCGAATCGAGGGTGAGATAAAGCTATCTGGAGTGGATATTTATCAGGAAATAGATGTCAATATTTTGCGGAAACGTGTGGGAATGGTATTTCAAAAACCAAATCCATTCCCTATGAGTATTTATGACAATATTGCTTACGGACCAAGAATACATGGAATTAAATCAAGGGTAAAACTAGATGAAATCGTGGAGCGTTCTTTGACACAAGCCGCTATTTGGGAAGAATGCAAAGACAGGCTGAAAAAGAGTGCATTAGGGATGAGCGGCGGGCAGCAACAGAGACTCTGTATCGCAAGGGCGCTTGCCGTTGAACCAGAGGTTCTTTTGATGGATGAGCCTACATCAGCTCTTGACCCAATTTCCACTTCCAAGATTGAAGATTTAACAATGGAGTTAAAGAAAAGTTATACGATTATTATGGTAACACACAATATGCAGCAAGCAGTGCGGGTTGCGGATAAAACAGCTTTCTTTCTGTTAGGGGAAGTTGTGGAGTTTGGCAGCACAGAAAAGATGTTTTCTTCTCCTTCCGACAAAAGGACAGAGGATTATATTACAGGGAGGTTTGGATAATGCGGAATAAATTTGACAGACAGTTATCACAGCTTAATACAGAGCTAATTACAATGGGTGCATTGTGTGAGGAAGCAATTATCAATGCGGTAAAATATTTGACAGATAGTGATGAACATAGTAGAGATGCCTGTCTTGCAGCCGACAGTCAAATTGACGAAAAGGAACGGGATATTGAAATATTTTGCATTAAATTGCTTTTGCAACAGCAACCAGTAGCTGGAGATTTACGAGTAGTTTCCGCTGCACTGAAAATGATTTCTGATATGGAACGGATTGGAGATCAAGCATCAGATATTGTAGAAATAGCACCTTATGTAGTAAAAAGCGGAATTGAGGGTAGTACACATATTCGAGATATGGCAGATGCTACTATAAAAATGGTTTCGGAAAGCGTGGAATCCTTTGTGAAGATGGATATGGATATTGCTTATCAGGTAATGGAACATGACAATTTGGTTGATGAATTGTTTGACAAGGTAAAGGACGAATTGATAAAATCAATAGCAGAAAACGGTCGGAATGCGGAAGCATTGATTGATTTGTTGATGATTGCAAAATATTTTGAACGCATTGGCGACCATGCAGAAAATATTGCAGAGTGGGTAGTGTATTCTATCACTGGAAAACATAAAAATCCATCCTGTTATCAGGAACAGGATATGAGGAGGTAAACGCATGATTTATCTGGTGGAAGATGATGACAATATCAGAAAACTTGTAAAGTATGCTTTGGCAAAAGAAGGATTTGAGGTAACAGGTTTCTCTGTCCCAACGGAGTTTTGGAAAAATATATATACTATCATACCAGAGCTTGTTATACTTGATATTATGCTCCCAGAAGAAGATGGCTTATCTATTCTTAAAAAACTAAAGGAAAACCGTGAAACAGAGCAAATTCCTGTTATTATGCTCACTGCAAAAAACAGTGAATTTGACAAGGTGACAGGTCTTGATATGGGGGCAGATGATTATATTGCTAAGCCGTTTGGGACAATGGAATTGATTTCAAGAGTGCGAGCAGTCATCCGCCGCTATGATAAAACACAATCAAAGAAAGTATTTCAAATTGGTGAACTGTATGTAGAACCTGCAAAACACATTATTTCAGTTTCTGGTCAGGAAATACCGCTTTCCTACAAAGAGTATTTGTTATTAATCGTTCTTCTGGAAGCAGAAGGCAATGTGGTAGACCGTAACACCCTTCTTGCCAGAGTTTGGGGTGAATATTATACCGAGTCAAGGACCTTGGATGTCCATATTCGTAAGCTACGGGTAAAGCTGGGTGATGTGGGCAGTTTAATTCAGACGGTAAAAGGCATTGGTTATAAAATAGGGGGTGGCAGCCATGCATAAAAAAATATTTCAATCTTCCTTTTTGACGGTCTTTCTTGTTCTAATTGCAACTATAGCTCTGATTATGGGGATTTTATTTCATTTCTTTGAGGTACAAATACAGACAGAACTTGAGAATGAAGCAGGCTATCTTTCACAGGCAATTGAAAAAGAAGGTATACGTTTTTTTGACGGGTTTAAGAAACAAACTAATCGAGTTACATTGATTGATGCAGATGGCAAGGTACTATTTGACAGTGATGCAGAGGCAGAAAAACTAGATAACCATGCAGACAGAGAAGAAATTAATGAGGCATTGAAAAATGGGACGGGAAAGAGTATACGTTATTCTCAAACTTTAACGGAAAAAACTGTAAATTATGCTGTAAAACTTTCTAATAACAGTATCTTAAGAATTTCCACAACACAGTATACAGTGATTACAGTTCTGCTCGGAATGCTTCAGCCGATTCTGATTGTGTTGGTGGTTGCACTTATTTTGACATTGGTACTTTCACTAAAGGTATCAAAAGCAATTATAGAACCGATTAATCAACTTGATTTGGAATCTCCAGAAAACAATGTGGCGTACGAAGAACTAACACCACTTCTGAGAAAACTAGCAGAACAGAATCAGACCATCAAGGAACAGCTTGAAGATGCCTATAAAAAACAGGTGGAGTTTAATTTAATTACCGGAAATATGAGCGAAGGCTTTCTGTTAATTGATAAGGATGCCAGTATTCTAACCTATAATTCTGCTGCATTGGAATTGTTTGGCATTACCCCGCCAGTCAATGGCAATGTGCTTGCGATTTGTAGGGCGAAGGATTTTAGAGATACTATATCAAATGCGCTTGCGGGAGCAAAAGCAGAGAATATCATAATGCGGGAGGAGTGTTGTTACAACATGATTGCCAATCCAGTTTTTGAGAAAAAAGAGGTAATTGGTGCAGTAATTATTATTTTAGATATTACAGAGAGAGAAAAAAGGGAAACACTTCGTCGGGAATTTACTGCCAATGTCTCTCATGAATTAAAAACACCTCTTACTTCTATTTCTGGGTTTGCAGAACTGATGAAAGAAGGAGATGTTTCTGAGGATATGGTAGTTGATTTTTCAGCATCTATTTATGAAGAGGCACAAAGATTAATTACACTAGTGACAGATATTATAAAAATATCAGAATTAGACGGAAAAAGCATACCTTTTCAAAGTGAAACTATTGACTTGTATGAATTGTCAGAAGAAATTATCAATCGTTTGAAAGGTCAGGCAGAAAAAAGAAACATTACTCTCAACCTTATTGGCGATAAAACACAGATAATTGGAGTACGCAAAATTTTGGATGAAATGTTTTATAATCTGCTGGATAATGCAATTAAGTATAATAAGGAAAACGGAACAGTTGATTTTATTATTAATAAAGCAGAAAACGACGTAACAGTTTGGGTAAGAGATACAGGAATAGGTATTCCTATATTCCACCAAAGTAGAGTATTTGAACGCTTTTACAGAGTGGACAAGAGCCATTCTAAACAGATTGGCGGCACAGGGTTGGGGCTTGCTATCGTAAAACATGGTGCAATTTACCATCATGCTGAAACAAGGCTTGAGAGTGTCGAAGGAAAGGGAACAACGGTGACAATTCGGTTTGGGAGAGAGAGTTTTGTCGGAGACGAATGAAACAATGAAAAAAAGAAACAAATGAAATAATTAAAATAGAAAAATGCAGCTCTACTGAAAGAAAAAAGATTGCTCAGGGACAAAAAATAGTAATTATTCAATTTATTTTTTTATTGCAAGTACAAGAAATATTAACTGGCGTGCGTTTATATTTCTTGTACTCTTTGTAATTATAATGATATCCCTTAAATCACCCTTAATGCCCGCTTCATCTTTTTGAATTGTACCTGTATAATACTTTTAAAGATATTTATATTTTATTCTTTCATATATGTTATTGTCAATAGATGCACTCATATTTGTACTGAAAAAATTTATCAGTTGTGCTATACTAAGTACAGAGTTTTTAAGCAAACTTAGGCTAAATAGAAATGAGAGGTATTTTATGACAGAATGGACAATTATTTGCAATCCTGACTATTATGATATATTTGGGGCTTTCAATAAATTAAAAAGAATAAACTGGAGACAGGCTGCATCAATTGAAGAAGGCGATATTGTATATATATATATAACAAAACCAATACAAGAAATACGTTTTAAATGTAAAGTAATAAAAACTAGAATACCATATGTTGAAATAAATGATGACGATTCAGAGTTTGATTTTGATGAACCAAGTGATGTAAATAATAATCTTTATATGGAAATAGAACTTATAGATAGGTTTGATGCAGGGCTACTTAGATATAAGGATTTAAAAGAACATGGATTTAAAAGTATTCAAGGACCAAGTAGGGTGTCTGATAAACTGAAAGGTTATATATTTCATCAGACCAGCCTACTCAGCCGCACAAAACATAGGTTAAACGCTTTCAGTCAACAACATCAACGACAAGACCAAACGCTTTATGATAAAAATATAATTTTATATGGACCTCCTGGGACTGGTAAAACGTATTATACAGCTATTTATGCAGTTGCAATTTGTGATGGCAAATCTATTGATGAACTGTCAGATTATAATGCAGTTATGAAACGCTACAATGAATTAAAAAATGAGAACCGAATTGCATTTACAACATTTCATCAATCATATGGATATGAAGAATTTATAGAGGGTATAAAACCTTGTGTTCTAGATGATAGCGATACAGACAATACAGGAAATATTGAATATACAGTTGAATCAGGAGTGTTTAAAAAGTTTTGTGATATTGCAGGGCAGAAAAAAATAACATCTAAAAGCAGTGTGTTTATAAAACCTAATCCTGTTGTGTGGAAAATATCACTAGAAGGTTCTGGCAGCAATAAAACTAAAACAGACTGTTTTGAAAACGGGCGTATTAGAATTGGCTGGAAGAACAGGGACAAGCATATTACAGATGCATCGGAGACTAAGAGTACAAGAGAGAGAACAATACTTACTAATTTTGAGTATGTTATGGAACTTGGCGATATTGTCTGTGTATTACACGACCAGTTTTCAATAGATGGAATTGGTATTATAACAGGAGAGTATAAATGGCTTGAAGATGGTGGAGAATACCCAAGAAGCAGAGATGTTTGGTGGCTGGCAAATGATTTTGTAGAAGATATTCGCAATATAAATGGCGGAAAAGTGTTGACAAGCTCAACAATTTACAAATTAAATATTGCACCAGATATAATACTTGAAATCGCACAGAAGTATCTGTTATTCAATACAATAGATGTAGAAGAAAATACACAGAATTATGTGTTTATTATTGATGAAATTAATAGAGGAAATATTTCAAAAATCTTTGGTGAATTGATTACTTTAATAGAACCAACAAAACGCAGAGGTGCTAAAGAAGCAATGGAAGCTATTTTGCCATATTCAGGTAAATATTTTGATGTTCCTGATAATGTTTATATTTTAGGAACTATGAATACTGCTGACCGTTCTATTGCAATAATGGACATGGCATTACGCAGAAGGTTTCAGTTTATTGAAATGATGCCTGATTTATCTGTAATTAAAGAAATCAAGGTGGTATCAGATGGAGAAACGCTGGATGTATCAAAAATGCTTTCTATAATTAATAAAAGGATTGAGCTGCTTTATGACCGTGAGCATACAATAGGTCATGCGTTTTTTACAGGGTTGATAGCGAAACCAACAATAAAAAAACTTGCATCTATTTTTCAAAAGTCTGTTATTCCGCTGTTACAGGAATATTTTTATGAAGATTATCAAAAAATCCAACTTGTTTTAGGAGACAATGGAAAAACAAAACAGGAAGAAGATTTAAAGTTTATTAAAGATATAAATATAGTGGCAGAAGATATTTTTTCTGGCAGTGTAGACGATATTATTGAACTGCCAGATAAGAAATATGAAATTAATTCAGATGCATTTTATAATATTCACAGTTACAAAAGGATTGCCGAAGGATTGTGAAGTTAATTATAAGAATTTTTAAGAACTGTGTGGTGGCGATATGACAAAATTGTTGGAAGTAAGAGAGTTTGATACAATAATTGGAAATCAAGACTATCAATATGACAACAGATATAAATACCTTGAATTGCCAGTATTTGAGAAACTAAAATCGTTTATATGTGAGTTTGCAGGGAATAATGATAATTCAGATGTACTTGATTTTATGCGTATAAATTTTAAAAGGCACTTAGGTGATGTAATTACTATTAAAAATTATGTTGGATTAATTCAGATTAGTAATAGCTGTCAGATACAAGTTTTGCCCAAAATATCTTTTAGTAGTGGAGAAGATATTGGAAATAGTCGTACAAAGCGTATATTTTTAAAAATGCTTTGTAGTATGAAGGATTTTCCATGCAAAGTTTTTAATGAAGCATCCATAAAATCTGAAAAGATGAGTCTTTATGAGATTTTTATTAGTATGTATCTTGAGGAAACAAGACGACTTGTCAAAAATGGTATTAAATCTGGATATATAAGTCAAGAGGATAATTTGAGATATTGTAGGGGCAAATTCCTTATAAATAAGCAGTTACAATATAATATAGCACATAAGGAACGTTTTTACATGGCATATGATGAATTTTTGCAGGACAGGCCTGAAAATAGACTTATAAAATCTACACTTTTAAAATTACAGAAACAGACCACAAGTGTAAAAAACAGTAGTGAAATTAAGCAGTTACTGACAGCATTTGAGATGATAGCTCCATCAGTTAATTATCAGAAAGACTTTGCAAAATCATTTATAGATAGAAGCACACAAGATTATAAAACACTGCTTCAATGGTCTGAAGTGTTTTTAATGAATAAGGGTTTTACTACATTTTCAGGAAATAAGAGTGCTGTGGCACTGTTGTTTCCAATGGAAAAGGTGTATGAAAGTTATGTAGCACAGCAGATAAAAAAGTTTTTTGTTCCGGTGGGTTGGAATGTTTCAATTCAAGATAAGTCACACTATTTATTTAATTACAAAAATAATGAGATATGCAAAAAGTTTCAGCTTCGCCCAGATATTGTGTTAAAAAAGGAGAATCATGTTGTCATTATGGATACAAAATGGAAGAGGCTTGAAGATAATTCAAAGTCAAATTATGGAATAACACAGGCGGATATGTATCAGATGTATGCATATTCTAAAAAATATAGGACACCAGATGTATGGCTTCTATATCCATTTAGTGATGGGATGCATAGTAAAGAACATATTTTTTTTGACACTGGAGATGGAACAAATGTGAAACTGCATTTTATAAATTTAGAACATATAGAAGATAATATGAAAGAGTTATTAAAAAGCATAGATGTCTAAGAGCTGAAAAAGTGGTATGTAGCTATTATTGAAATAATAATTATATTTTTAAGCTAGTACATATATTGAGATGTACTGGCTTTTTTTCGTATATTGGGTAAAATTTTAGGAAAGTTTCGTAAAATTGAATATGACTTTTTGTATAAAAGAAATAATTTTTACTAAATTTCCGTGAAAAAATATGCAAAAATAACAAAAAAACTATTGACAAATACCAAAAAATGTTATAAAAATATAACTAAGCAGAAACTAAGCGAAACTTTTGTGTTTATTTTTGAAAGGAGGAAAAAAGGCAACAATGAAAAAAAAGTTTTTAGTTTTAATGACTTTGCTTATGAGTTTATGTCTCATAGGTGGATGTGGTTCTCAAGGACAGTCTGCATCAGGGAATGGAGAGACTGAAGACATTCGTCTGATGGTATGGGCACCATCTGAGGACCAGTCAAAAGACAGTGGGGAATGGCTGCGGAAGTGTTGTGAGGCCTTTGCCAAAGAACATCCAGAATACAATATCCATTTTGTATATGGTGTAGCAGACGAAGCAACAGCGGCTACAACGGTAGCACAAGATCCAGAATCTAGTGCAGATGTATTTATGTATGCTAATGATAACCTCACAGTGCTAAAAGATGCAAAGGCAGCGGCAAAGTTCGGAGGGATTTATGAACAAGAGGTTATAGATACTAATTCAGAAACGATTGTTAATTCTTTGCGTTCTGACGGATATCTATATGGTGTTCCGTTTACCACAAATACATGGTATATGTTTTATGATAAGAGCGTCTTTTCTGAAGAAGATATCAAAAATCTTGATACTATGCTGGAGCGTGGAGTGGTTTCTTTCCCATTTACAAATTCATGGTATTTACCAGCTTTTTATGTAGGAAATGGATGTACCTTGTTTGAGGATGGAACAGTGGAAGAAGCAGGTGTGGATTTTGCTGGTGAAAAGGCAGATGATGTAACAAATTATTTGATTGATTTAATGGCAAATCCTAATTTTGTGGTGGATGCAGATGGTTCAGGAATGGCAGGACTGCGTGATGGAAGTGTTAATGCTATTTTTACAGGTTCTTGGGATGCTGCGTCTATTAAAGAAATTCTTGGAGATAATATGGGAGTAGCTTCCCTTCCTTGCTATACGCTTAATGGAGAAGAAAAACAGATGTATGCTTATGCAGGCTCTAAGGCTATCGGAGTTAATGCAACATCAGATAACATGGTTGCATCTATTCAGCTTGCAATTTATCTTGGTTCTGCCGAAGCACAGAGACTTCACTATGAACTTAGAAATGTTGTGCCATGCAATACAGAACTTCTCAATGACGAATCCATTGCAGGTGATATGCTAGTGACAGCACAAAACGACACTTTTAACAATACATCAATTTTACAGCCTTTTGTGAGTGCAATGTCAAACTGCTGGACACCAGTAGAAAATATGGGCAAGGGTATACGCAATAAGAGTGTTACCCATAAAAATGCCAAAGAGCAGACACAAGCAATGAATGATGCAATGAATAGTAACGGATTATAAGAGGAGGTGGTATCTGTGGGATTTTTAGGTAAAAAAGTAAATGAATTTCCTACGCCTTATACAGTAAAAGCGGCTGTAACAAAAGGCGGATATGAGACAAAGCTTTCCATGCTGATTATGGGGTTTGGAAATATAATGCATAAACAGGCTGTCAAGGGTCTTATTTTTCTTGCAGTTGAAGTAGCATATATTATCTTTATGATAAGTGGTGGATTTCACTGTTTGGCAATGCTGCCTTCACTTGGAACAAAGGAACAGCAAGAGGTATGGAATGAAACTTTACAGATTTATGAATATACACAGGGTGACAATTCTGTACTGATTTTACTTTATGGTGTGGCAACGCTTATGCTAACAGTTCTTATGATTATTGCTTGGGCAGGTGCTTTAAGAAGTGCATATAAAGCGGAATGTCTGGATAGAGAGGGAAAACATGTACTTACCTTTCAAGAGGATTTAAGGACACTTCTTCATGAAAATATCCAGAAACTTTTAATGACACCATCACTGGTTTTTATTTTCGGACTTACTGTACTGCCTCTGATTTTTATGATTTGTATGGCATTTACAAACTATAGCAAAATTGACAATCATCTTGTCTTGTTTGACTGGGTAGGACTGGATAACTTTACAGCGTTGTTTGATTCTAAAAGTATTTTAGGTTCTACGTTTTGGTCTGTGCTATTATGGACATTGATATGGGCTTTCTTTGCAACATTTACCAATTATATTTTTGGTATGATTCTTTCTATTGTAATTAACAGAAAAGGGACAAGAGCAAAGGGATTTTGGCGTTTCTGTTTTGTACTTTCATGTGCAGTACCTTCTTTTGTATCACTGCTGATTATGAGGACAATGCTTCAGCCAAATGGTGCAGTAAATGTGCTGCTGCGTAGTTTGGGATGGATTGGTGCAGACAGCTCGCTGCCATTTTTTACAGACCCGCTTTGGGCAAAAGTTACAGTAATCGTAATTAACATTTGGGTTGGTGTACCATATACCCTTTTACAGCTTACTGGTGTGCTTCAGAATATACCAGGCGATATATATGAGGCAGCGAAAATAGATGGTGCTAATTCAGTACAGATTTTCTTTAAAATCACGTTACCATATATGCTGTTTGTAACAACTCCATATTTGATTGCAACATTTACTGGCAATGTAAATAACTTTAATATTATTTATCTGCTCTCTGGTGGTGACCCAGTGACAGACTTGGCATCTACAGCAGGAAGTACAGATTTGCTTGTAACATGGCTATATAAATTAACGATTGACAAACAGTATTATAATGTTGGTGCTGTTATAGGTATTTTGACATTTATTATACTTGCAATTGGCTCACTAGTTACATATCGAAATAGTAAATCATATAAGGACGAGGAGGGATTTTAAAGATGGAAGATGTAAAGTATGGTTCTGCAAAACGCAGACGGATGATAAACGATACTATTGTACACGTTTCACTGGCAATACTGGCTTTTATCTGGGTATTTCCTATTATCTGGGTTGTGCTGACAAGTTTCAGAGCCGAAAAAGGTTCTTATGTGTCAACTTTCCTACCTCAGAATTATACTATTGATAATTATGTCAGATTGTTTACAGATACAACTATATTAAATTTTCCAAAAATGTTTGGAAATACATTATTTATTGCAATCTGTTCCTGTATACTTTCTACTTTTTATGTACTGGCAACTGCATACTGTTTGTCAAGGTTGCGTTTTAAGCTGAGAAAGCCTTATATGAATATGGCTATGGTTTTAGGACTTTTTCCGGGCTTTATGTCCATGGTAGCAGTATACTTTATTTTAAAGGCATTAGGGCTTTCAGAAGGAGGACTAATCCGTCTGGCATTAATTTTATGTTATTCTGGAGGTGCAGGGCTTGGCTTTCAGATTGCAAAAGGATTTTTTGATACAATTCCTGTAGCTATTGATGAGGCGGCACTTATTGATGGATGTACACGCTGGCAGATTTTCTGGAAGATTTCTCTTCCGTTAAGCAAGCCTATGGTTGTATACACCGTTTTAACAGCATTTATAGGTCCATGGGTAGACTTTATTTTTGCAAAGGTTATATGTCGTGCTAACGCAGACTATTATACAGTTGCAATTGGACTTTGGAGAATGCTTGAGAAAGAATATATTGATAGCTGGTATACCTGTTTTGCAGCGGGTGCTGTGCTGATTTCTATTCCAATAGCAATATTATTTATGTTCCTGCAAAGGTATTATGTCGATGGTATGTCTGGTGCAGTGAAAGGTTAAATTATAATCAGAATTTATCATTATTATGCACATTCAATCCATACATATGCGTAAAATATGCTATACATAAGACTGTACCAAGGTAAAAGTATCTGCTTGGTGCAGCCTTTTTATATATAAAGTAAAAAGAAAGTTGGCAAAGAAATGAAAGAAGCAAAGAATTATAATGAATATTATAAAAGTAAAGAATTTAAAGAACATTATATTTATGATGGAAAAGACCTTGGAGCTTATTGTACAGTAAACTCAACAAATTTTAAAATCTGGAGTCCACTGGCTAAAAGTGTCACTTTAAATTTATATAAAGATGGTAATAGTGAAAGCAAAGCAGACAAAGTTTTTCCTATGAAGCGTGAGAAAAAAGGCGTATGGCACTATCAGACAAAAGAGAATTGTCATGGTATATATTATGATTTTACCATTGTTATTGATGATAGATGCATTAATACAGCCGACCCATATGCCAGAGCGTGTAGCTGCAATGGTATGCGTAGTATGGCAGTAGAACTTGAAAAAACAAATCCTGTTGGATGGGAGAATGACAAATCACCAGTTAAAACAGAGGAGCAGATAATTTATGAGATTCATGTGAAAGATTTTTCATATGATTCTGCAAGCGGAGTGCCTGAAGAGTACAGGGGGAAGTACAAGGCATTTACTGTTGAAGGAACTACACTAAACAGCGAAAAAGATAAGCCAACCTGCTTAGACTATCTGGAAAAACTTGGCGTGACCCATGTACAACTTATGCCAGTTTTTGATTTTGCTTCCGTTGACGAATCGTGCAAAGAAGACTATAACTGGGGATATGACCCTTTAAATTACAATGTGCCGGAAGGGTCTTATGCCACTGACCCTTTTCATGGAGAAGTGAGAATACAAGAATTAAAAGAACTCGTTATGGCACTGCATAAACATGGAATACGTGTTATAATGGATGTAGTCTACAACCATACATTTAAAATTGATTCGTGGTTTTCAAGAACAGCACCAGAGTATTTTTATCGCCAGAATGAAAATGGAACATATTCAAATGGTTCTGCGTGTGGAAATGATTTGGCAAGTGAACGAGAAATGTGTGCAAAGTATATTTTGGAATCGGTCTTATACTGGGCAAAAGAGTATCATATGGATGGTTTCCGCTTTGACCTTATGGGACTTCTTGATGTAGAACTGTTAAATCGTATCCGATATGAACTTGACCACCACTTTGGAAAAGGCGAAGTGCTTTTATATGGAGAGCCTTGGAGTGCAGGAACATCTCCAATGGAAACAGGATATATTCCATGTGTAAAAGAAAATATTCAGTTTTTAGACCCATATATTGGGATTTTTTGTGACAATACAAGAGATGCAATAAAAGGTCATGTATTTTATGAAAAAGAACCAGGATTTGTAAATGGAGGAAGTAACTGTGAAAATGATATACTTAGTTCTGTTAAAGCATGGCAGAAAGTAGATGGTGATTTTTGTACAAAGGCTCCTTCACAGGTTGTAACCTATATATCAGCACATGACAATCTGACTTTATGGGATAAACTTATGACAACATTAAGACCTAAAAAATCATTTACAAATAGATTGGAAGATGTAGTAAGGGCAAATAAGATGGCTGCTGCTATATATTTTACGTGTCAGGGAAATATTTTCTTTCTTGGAGGAGAAGAAGCCGCAAGGACAAAATTAGGAGACTACAACAGTTATGTTTCAGGTGCAGAACTTAACCAGATTGATTGGCAAAGAGTTTATGAATATAAAGATATATTGTCTTATTATCAGGGGCTTATTGCATTTAGAAAGAAGATGCCCGGACTTTATGATAAATCTGAAAATGCAGCAAACAGAATCTTTGATATGGAGATTTTGCAAAAGAATGTAGTAAAGTTTTGCGTGGATAATACAGGCAATAAAAATATATGGAATACTCTAATTGTATTTTACAATGCTACTAATAAGGAACAAAAAGTTAAATTGCCAGATGGGACATGGGAGATACTTGTCAATAGTCAAAGTAGCTGGTTGTGGAAAAATCCTGTGCAGGTGCATAAAGAGCAGGTAATAGAACCAGTTAGCGTAACAATTTTGGGACAGTTATGGAGGAAGAAATGAAGTTTATCTATGGAAAACAGGATTGGAAAACTAGAAAAAGAGGAAATGAAAACTGCTATTTAATGACAAATGGGCTAGGAGGTTTTTCTTCGGGGACTATTATTGGCTCTAATGTAAGAAATGACCATGCACTTTTAATGGCATGTACAGAAGCACCTAATCATCGTTATAATATGATAAATAGATTAGAAGAAGCAGTAGAAAGACATGGTGAAATTATACATTTTTCAAGCCAAGAATATCTGGACAGTGAAAAAAACGAAAATGGCTATAAATACCTTTCCAGTTTTTCGTTTGAAGATTACCCAAGATGGATATACCATGCAGATGGAGTAGAGGTTGTAAAAGAACTTGTTATGAAACAGGGTTCAAATCTGGTGGCAATAAAATATAAAATAAATAACAGAACGAACGAAAGTATTAATTTTAAAGTTACTCCTTATTTACAGTTTGTAAAAAAAGGAGAAGAATTAAATTATGAACAGATGTTTATTATGTCCAATGACAACATTACTTCTAATGGATACACAGTTTTCTTTTTTACGGATGGAATTGTTAAGAGAATACCACAGAAATTTGTGTGTGGGATGTACTATGCATATGATGAATGTGATGGAAGAAGATTTGATGGCAATGCTGTTATAAACCACTGTATTTTAAAAGAGATA